>JAILIO010000105.1 GCA_024695225.1 Lachnospiraceae bacterium | reverse complement strand
GATAAAGCGCAGAGAGAGCGTGGAGACAGGCGGGTCCGGCCCATGGACATATCTGTACTGGAAAAATGATGGATCAAAATATCAGGAGTTCTCATGTGCATCTTACGCTGCGCAGACTTCCTTTGAAAATTTCTGCAAAATCCTTTCCGAAGAATGATCGGGAGGTGTCACACTTCCTAAAGTCATGATCAAACCGTGTCACACACTTCCTGAAGTCATGATCAAACCGCAGTTTCGCGGATAAGTCACCTGAGAAAAAGAGAAGAAAAAAGGCTAAAATGTCCTGATTTATGTTATAGTGTATATGGCAGTGACAGATAAAGATGGTTGAAATGCCGGAAAAGGATGCCGTGTCGGGCAGCAGGTGGCTTAAGAACGGGATGCCGTATCACACAGCAAGTGGCTGAGGAACGGGATGCCTGGTCAGACACTAAGTGGTTTCTGTAACCGGGGGGAGTCAGGTATTGTACAATTATATTTTCTTTGATCTGGACGGCACCATCACACAGTCCGATGCAGGAATAATAAATTCAGTGATTTACGCTCTCGGCAGGATGGGCATAGATGAAGAAGACAGGGAAAGTGTAAGGCGCTTCATCGGGCCTCCTCTTGTGCAGGCTTTTATGGACTTTTACGGGATGTCGGAAAAGGATGCCGAAAAGGCCACGGCCCATTACCGCGAGCATTACAATGAGGGCGAAATGTACAATGCTCCTCTGTATGACGGCATACTGGATGTGATCAGGGAACTGAACTTCCGCGGAAAGAAACTGTTTGTCGTGACCTCAAAGCCGCCATTTTTCTCGGATAGGATCGTTGAGCATTTCGGCCTTACGGGGTACTTCGAAGGGGTGATCGGCCCTGACCTGCACAACAAGGACACCTCCAAGGCAGAGCTTGTGCGGCTGGCGATACTTGAGGCCGACGGCAGGGACATGTCCAGAACCGTAGATCCGGCCGAGTGCCTCATGATCGGCGACAGATTTTATGACATTGAGGGCGCAAATGAGAACGGCGTCGATTCCATCGGCGTGACCTACGGGTACGGCACTCTGGATGAACTCAAGGAGGCCGGGGCGACATACATCGCCGGGACCCCTGCGGAGATACTGTCTTTTATACCCTGATCAGACGTAATATGGCCCATGGGCTCATGAAATACAAAGAGTAAGAGCCCCCGGACCGGAAACCCGGAAAAATGAGCAGGTCACAATTACATATACACACAAGCACAAGAACGGTTTATTTTGGAGAACATGATGAGCAGTCCTGGGAAAGTTTCATTTAAAAAAATGGTTTCAAGTCTCACACTGAGGATCGCCTGGAATATCCTGGTGATCCTTGCAGTGTTTGGATTGATATCTTCTTTTATAGGATATTGGCGCTTCACGGAATCCCTGACCCGGCAGTACAATGATTCCGCTTTCCGCACCGGGGAGACCGCGGTTTCCCTGGTAAACGGAGACAGGATAGAAGAGTATCTGGAAAAGGGACCTGATGACGAATACTATCAGACAAAGAATTATCTGGATACATTGCTTGAGAAACAGCACGTAACCCTTATTTACGCTATAGCGGTGGACACAACGGACTACGGCAGCTTCAAGTCGGTTTTCAATTCTGTGGAAGAGGGCAGCGGTTACACTCCCTGGGAACTCGGCTATGAGAGGTATACCACAAACGATGAGTACAGGGAGAAATACAGGCAGATCTATGAAGAGGGACTGACACAGGCAACGGTGGTCAGACAGGATGATCTGAATGGAAAGGTTCCCCACATCACTTCCATGGTGCCCATAAACGGTTCCGACGGGCAGGTGAAGGGCATCATGTGTGTGCAGCGGCCCATGGAGGAGTTGGATCACGGGCGCAGAGCGTATCTGAGGGCCATCGCCATCGCGACCCTGATCCTGATCTGCGTGTGCGTGGTGATGGCTCTGGTGCTGCTGACCCGCGTATTTGTAAAGCCCATCAGATACATGGTTGAAGAGACCGGCCGTTTTGCGAGGGAAAACGACCTCTCCTACGAGAGCAGACTGAGCCATCTGAGTTCCATCACGGAGCTTCAGTTCCTGGCTGATTCCATCGATCAGATGGAGAAGGAAACCGTCACATACATGGACCGCCTGACCGTTGCAACGGCGGAGAAACAGCGGATCACAACGGAATTTGAGCTTGCAAATAATATCCAGACCCATGCAATGCCCGACATTTTTCCGGTATTTCCAAATCACAATGATTTTGAAGTTTACGCCACCATGCAGCCTGCAAAGGAGATCGGCGGTGATTTCTACGATCTGTTCATGCTGGATGAGAAAAATGTGGCCATGGTTGTGGCGGATGTATCCGGCAAGGGGATTCCCGCTGCGCTGTTCATGATGATCTCCAAGACCGTCATAAAAAACCAGGCGGGATTCTCAAAAAGCCCTGCGGAAATCCTGGAAAAATCAAACGAGCAGCTGTGCGAAAACAACATGGAAAATATGTTCGTGACTGTGTGGCTGGGAATAGTGAACATTGCAACCGGTGAACTCACATACGCACTGGCCGGTCATGAGAGGCCCATCATCCGCCACAACGGAGTCTGGGAACTTAAGGATAGCAGGGCAGGCATGCCTCTGGGAACCATGGAAGGCCTAAAATACAGAAATGAGAGCATCACCCTGTCTCCCGGAGATATGATCTTTGAATATACAGACGGTGTGACCGAAGCCCAGCGCGTGGACAACGAGATGTTCGAGACCGACAGGCTTGTGGAGGCCCTGAATCATTCCGGGTCTATAGTGCCCAAGATCATCCTTGAGAGAGTAAAGGCTGATGTCGTTTCTTTCGTGGGTGAAGCGGAGCAGTTCGACGATATCACTATGATGACCTTCTGCTACAGAAGGCCGGAAAGGGATAATACAGACGGAACGCAGGGAGACGGTCTTGCAGACAGTGCCCTTATTTCCGGAAGAGCAGATGGAATAGGAGGCAGCGCCCTTATTTCCGGAAGAGCAGATGGACTGGCGGAAGGCAGCCTTGAAGGGAGCGCCGGTATTTCTACAACCCCTGATGAAATGCAGGGAAGCACAGTGGGAGGCATCCGCACAGCAGGAAGTGATGAAACTGCAGCAGGCGTATCAGACGGCATTTCCGGCACAGATACTTCATCTCCGGATCCTTCAATGAATGCAGGGGCAACAGGCGAAAGCACGTCTTCTGTGATGCGCAATTTTGAGATAACCGAGGTTGATTCCGGCAAAGGGAAGATCCGCAGCATAAGGCAGTCATTTACATCAGGCTATGACAATATACAGGTCGCCGTGGATATGATGGCGGCGCTCATGGAACCCCTTCATCCCGATAAAAAGCTTCAGGCTGTTGTAAATATAGTCATCGATGAAATGCTGGGAAATATAGACAATTACGCCTATCCGGCAGGTGAGCCCGGGGAGGTTGAAGTAGAGGGGATCCTGGATGTCGAAACGGGAGATCTCATCATACGGCTGGTGGATAGCGGCATTCCCTTTGATCCCACGGAAGTTGTCAGGCACTACGCCCTGGACGACAACGAGTCAGACTCCGGATCCGCCGGAAGTTCAGATGTATCAGCAGTAGCGGGAACAACCGGAAGCGCAGATGCATCAGCAGTAGCGGGAGCAACCGGAAACGCAGATGCATCAGGCTTAAATGGAACATCAGGAAGTACAGAGGCGGGAGCAGGAGTGGGATCTTCAGACGATAAGATCTCCGCAGATCAGGCCGCAAAGGAAAAGAGGATAGAAGAACTTGCAAATAAAGGCCTGGGAATTTTTATTTCCGGTACGCGTGTGGACAGCATGGAATATGAGAGAAAGGATGGCAAAAACATCCTGACTATGGTGAAGAATATAAAGGAATGAAGCGATCAAACCTCTTCTCTCTCAGTCTGCGATGAACAGCACCCCCAGGGTCCCCGGCCCGCAGTGTGAGGAAATGACGCTTCCGGCCCTTGTTTCCAGTATCTCGTCAAAGTGGTTCAGGCTCTCGAGATAGGCCCTGACTGAGTCCACGATCTCCCTGCTGCAACCGGAATGGGTAATAAAGACCCGGTCATTGCAGGCGTTCAGCAGATCCTTCTCCATATCCCTGACGTAATCCATCACATATCTGACATCTTTTCCGCGGTATTTCTTTTCCGGACGCATGGCGCCGTTCACAACGGCTATCCTGGGGTGGAGTCTTAGGGCGGAGCCCAGAAGTGCAGCCAGCCCTGAACATCTTCCGCCCCTGTGTAAATAAGTGAGCGTATCGACCACAAAGCTCGCCCTGACTTTACCTCGTATCTGTTCCATTTCTGTTGCGATTTCGGCCCCTGTCTTTCCTGCAGCCGCCATGTCCACGGCTCTGAGTATCTGGAGCCCTATGCCTGTGGAGAGATTCTCTGAATCTATGATGAAAACCCGATCGTTTATTTCCATGTCTTCTGCAGCAAGCCTGCAGTTGTTGAATGAGGCGGACATGGAAGATGAGATCGTGAATATCACATATTCATCGGGATTGACGCTGTCTGTGCTTTCGCTGCCGGAGCCATCAAAGCCATTGCCACCGGAGCCATCGCTGTCTTTTTCGTTCTCATCAGTCCCTTCTGCCTCCATTTTTTTCAGGTGGTTTTCGATGTCTTCAATCCCGGGAGCGGCAGTCTTGGGAGTTTCACCATGTTCGTCGGACCATTTGTAGAGTTCGGGGGGCTTAATGTCGATCCCGTCTCTGTATTCTTTTTCCCCCAGTCTGATATAGAGAGGGATGATCTCTATATGGTATTTTTGGATCAGTTCCGGTGACAGATCACATGTGCTGTCTGCTAATATTTTTACCATGATGACTTCCTTAAATGAAAAATGGCTCATCTGTATCCGGTTTTGACTGCGCAACTGCCTCAGATGACTTCAAATGATCATTTAATATGCAAGCTGTTTGATATGCAGTCACCATGTGATGACAGATTATATCTAACTGTGTTTCTGTCAACATTTTACCACAATATCAAAAAGCGTGCTGTCTGATTACCTGTGAGATCAGTGGAGCAGGGCAGACCATTTTAGCACAATATCAAAAAGCGTGCTGTCTGATTGTAAATGAGACAGCACGCCCGATGGATCAGTTGACTGCGGTGAATTGTTTTGTGATCGTACCCTTGTAATTCCCCTTGAAGTTCACCGTGACTGATGGAGCTTTGGCACCTGAATCCGCGGTGCCGGGTTTCGTGTTGTTCTTGTAAGACAGTTTGTAATCGACCCCTTCTTTCAGTATGAGTCCTCTGTATGTCACAGTGACTGCAGGTTTTGCTCCGCCCTTCTGGATGACTGCACTGTCTTCTGTGGAAACGACAACGTTTGGATATTTTTTCTTTGAATCCGCAGCAATGTCTATGGGAGTGATCTTGAAGCTCTTCTTTACTGTGCCGAAGTAATAGCCTTTACCGGTGAAGATCACTGTGGCTGTGCCGGCTTTTATGTTGTTCTTGTAACTCACAGTGTAATCCTTGCCGGAAGTAAGCACTGTGTCACTCTGACCCTTATTTACGAGTCTCAGGCTTATGTTTTTCTGGCTTACAGCCTTTCCTGTGAAGGGAAGGCTCTTTTCCAAGCCCAGGATCTTTGCCTTTGAAAGGGCAGTGCCGGTTATCTGATAGGTCTTCTTGATATGGCCGATGTACTGTCCGGTACCGAAGATCTCCAGAGTGGCTTTTCCTATAGCGTCGGAGTTTGAGTATTTCAATATATAAGCATTACCTTCTTCAAGAGTGGTTTCACCATCGTTCAGAACAAGCTCATTTTGGAGCATTGCATCGTCATCCGAACTGTACGGGACCTTTGAAACGAAACCTGTGACCCTCACTTTCTTTAAATTTTTTGCATCTGCAACGATCTCGTACTGGGTGGGTACCGTTCCGGTGAAATTGCCTGTGCCTGTGATGGTCATTCTGTAAACACCTACATCGGTATAATTGTCCGTGCCTTTGCCGCTGCCATATATGTTGGAAGAGGCGTTTTCCATGGACAGGGATGTAGCGCTGTATATAGAACTCTCTGCATCATAATACTCTGTATCGTAGGTGATAATAT
>JAILIO010000093.1 GCA_024695225.1 Lachnospiraceae bacterium | reverse complement strand
CTATAGATAATTAAAGAATTCCGCATTAAAAAATGCTAATTATCAACCATCATTTGTGACAGAGCCTTTTTTTATTGTAGGGTCGATTTCTGCCGGAAATGTGCGATCTTCTGCTTTGAGCCATCCCTCATCTATCGTAATCGTCAGATATATATTTCCCTTGGCATCCTTTTTAACTTCATAAGAAGCCTCACAATCATCCGCTCCCTACACAATGTAAAGACCATATTGTCTACGCTCATTTGACGGATTAGGATTTATCCCTCTGTATGAACTCTTAGCAAGTGAAAAGGCATGACCGAAGCCACGCCTTCACATTCTTTTAATTCTAACAGTATTTACTGTCTTATGACGCCCCGCCATTTAAGCCGGTTTTTCATTTTTGAACTTATTCAACTATTTAAACCTTGCAAACTTATTGGACCTTCTAAACTATTTCAACTTACTAAACACATCCATGCCTCTCACAGAACAATTGATATTTAATCGTCCTGGGAAGCCTTCATATCGGGCATGCCCTGGCTCACCCATTTGAGGTATGCGTTTATGAAGATATCTATGTCCCCGTCCAGCACGGCATCCGTATTTCCGGTCTGGCAGGCGGTCCTCAGATCCTTCACCATCTTGTAGGGCTGCAGTACGTAGCTTCTGATCTGGTTTCCCCAGCCCATGGCCTTCTTTTCACCGCGGATATCATCCCTCAGGCCCTCATTTTCCTCCTGCTGCAGCATAAAGAGCTTTGCTTTCAGCATCTGCATGGCCTTTTCCTTGTTCTGGAACTGGCTCCGCTCATTCTGGCAGGTCACCACTATGCCCGTGGGATAATGAGTGATACGTATGGCTGAAGAAGTCTTGTTGATGTGCTGACCGCCGGCGCCGCTGCTTCGGTATGTATCCACGCGGATATCCTCGTCCTTCACCTCCACATCCAGGTCTTCTTCTATATCCGGCATGACGTCATTATTTACAAATGAAGTCTGCCTCTTGCCCTGGGCGTTGAAGGGCGAGATCCTCACCAGCCTGTGCACGCCCTTCTCGGACTTCAAAAGCCCGTAGGCGTTTGTTCCCTTGACCTCCAGGGATACCGACTTTATGCCGGCGGAATCCCCTTCCAGGAGATCCAGGACTTCCACCTGGAATCCGTGGCGCTCAGCCCATCTGCGGTACATCCTGTACAGCATGGAGCACCAGTCATCGCTTTCCGTGCCACCTGCCCCTGCGTTCAGCTGTATCACCGCGTTTTCGGAGTCATACTCCCCGGACAGGAGATTTCCGATCCGGATATCCTCAAGTTTCGCCTTAAAATCCTCAAAATCCGCGCTGATGTCGGCGACCATGTCGGGATCGTTCTCTTCATTTGCCATCTCTATGAGTTCCAGTATGTCCTCATACTGCTTTTCCAGGGAAATGACCTTCTCAACGATGTCCTTCAGGTCCTTGTCTTCTTTTGCTTTTTTATTTGCTGTCTCCGGGTCATTCCAGAAATCAGGTTCTTCCATCTCCCGGTCCAGCTCTTCGATCCGTTTCTCTTTGTCAGCTAAGTTAAAGTGAATCCCTCACTTCCGCAATTGGATTTTTGTAGCTGAGAACTTCGGACTTCATATTGTCCAGTTCTACCATCCTGCGTCACTTCCTTTCCGTATCTCTCCGGAGCGCAGACTCCGAAGGCTTCATATAGGTCAACCGAAGCTCAAGGCTCCGGGGTTTTCACCTGGGTTTCCCGGGGAACATCGCTCCGGGGTTTTCACCTGGCTCTTACGGCCACAGCCTTCCGGGATTTCACCCGGGTCAGCCAAAACCGGTCCCGGCAAATAAGTGCAACAAGCCCGCCCAATCTCACTCTCAGGGCAGCGCCGGCGCTCCCGGCCTTCCGTGGCAGTTCTTGTACTTCTTGCCGCTGCCGCAGGGGCATGGATCGTTTGGATAGATCTTCACATGTTCCCGCTTGGTGGGGCCCTTTGTAAGGGTATCGTCCTTATTTGTGCCGGTGACCTTGGCCACCTGCTCTCTTTCCACCTTCTCTTCCACGTGGACGTGGAACAGCAGCCTCACTGTCTCTTCTTTTATGCCCCGGGTCATGCCGTCAAACATCTCGTAGCCCGCCATCTTGTATTCCACAAGGGGATCGTGCTGTCCGTATGCCTGCAGGCCCGCCCCCTGTCTCAGCTGGTCCATATCGTCGATGTGGTCCATCCAGTGGCGGTCGATGACCTTCAGGAGTATCACTCGTTCGATCTCCCTTATGGCCTCCGCCTCAGGGAACTCGGCCTCTTTATTCTCGTAGAGCTTAACCGCCTCTTCCTTCAGGAACTGCTTGAGGTCGGCTTTTCTGCTGCAGTTGACCCGGGAAGCGCTTACGGGCTCGATGGGGATCGTGGGCAACAGGGCCTCATTTAACTCAGAGAAATTCCAGTCCCCGGGGTCAGTGTCATCCCCGATAGTCATATCCACCGTGGCTTCCACAAAATCCGTGATCATGGAAATAATGGAATCCCTCATGGACTCTCCGTTCAGGACCTGCTTTCTCTCAGCGTAAATGATCTCTCTCTGTTCGTTCATGACCTGATCGTATTCCAGCAGGGTCTTTCTGATGCCGAAGTTGTTACCCTCGATCTTCTTCTGGGCCTGTTCGATGGCTTTAGTCAGAGACTTGTGGGCTATCTCCTGCCCCTCGGGGATCCCAAGGGCATTGAACATGGCGATCATCCGCTCAGACCCGAAGAGCCTCATCAGGTCATCCTCCAGGGAAATATAGAACCTGGATTCGCCGGGGTCTCCCTGCCTTCCGGAACGGCCTCGCAGCTGGTTGTCTATTCGCCTGGATTCGTGGCGCTCCGTGCCTATGATCCTAAGACCGCCTGCCGCCTTGGACTCGCTGTCCAGCTTGATATCGGTTCCACGGCCGGCCATGTTGGTGGCTATGGTGACTGCCCCGTGTATACCTGCATCCGCCACGATCTCAGCTTCCATCTCGTGGAACTTGGCGTTCAGCACGTTGTGCTCTATGCCTTCTTTTTTAAGCATATTGGACAGAAGCTCCGATGTGTCTATGTTTATGGTGCCCACCAGCACGGGCTGTCCCTTTTCGTGGGCTTCCTTCACGGAATCCACGACAGCCTTGAACTTTTCTTTCTTGGTCTTATACACAGAATCCTGATGATCCTGCCTGATGACCGGGACATTGGTGGGCACTTCCACCACGTCCATCCCGTATATGTCCCTGAATTCCCGCTCCTCTGTGAGCGCGGTACCGGTCATACCGGCCTTCTTGTCAAACTTGTTGAAGAAATTCTGGAAAGTGATGGTGGCCAGGGTCTTGCTCTCCCTCTTGACCTTCACGTGCTCCTTGGCCTCTATGGCCTGGTGGAGACCGTCGCTGTAACGTCTGCCGGGCATTATACGGCCGGTGAACTCATCCACTATCAGCACCTGGTCGTCCTTCACCACATAGTCCTGATCCTTGTGCATCAGGTTGTTGGCCCTGAGGGCCAGGATGATATTGTGCTGGATCTCAAGATTCTCGGGATCTGCGTAGTTCTCTATCTGGAAGAACCGCTCCACCTTCTTTACTCCCTGGGCTGTGAGGTTTACCACCTTGTCTTTTTCATTTACGGTGAAGTCTCCGTCCTCCTCGGGAAGGATGCCCATCACCGCGTCCATCTTGGAAAGCTCTTCCACATCGTGACCGCGCTTCATCTGCCGGGCCAGGATGTCGCAGGCTTCATACAGCTTTGTGGACTTGCCGCTCTGTCCTGAAATGATGAGGGGCGTACGGGCTTCGTCGATGAGGACCGAGTCCACCTCGTCGATTATGGCAAATCTCAGTTCCCTGAGCACCAGCTGTTCCTTGTAGATCACCATATTGTCCCTGAGGTAATCAAAGCCCAGCTCGTTGTTGGTGACATAGGTGATATCACAGTTGTAGGCCTCCCGCCTCTCGTCGGACTTCATGCTGTTCAGCACCACGCCCACGGTGAGACCCATGAACCTGTGAACCTGTCCCATCCACTCGGCGTCACGGTTTGCCAGGTAGTCATTGACCGTGACCACATGCACCCCTCTGCCCTCCAGCGCGTTCAGGTAGGCAGGCAGGGTTGCCACCAGAGTTTTTCCTTCACCGGTCTTCATTTCCGAGATACGGCCCTGGTGAAGTATGACGCCGCCTATGAGCTGCACACGGAAGTGCTCCATGTTCAGGACCCTCCGGGCCGCCTCCCTTATGGCTGCGTAGGCTTCGGGAAGTATGTCATCCAGGGTTTCCCCATTGGCGAGCCGCTCCTTGAAATAAGGGGTTTTGGCCTGAAGTTCCTCGTCGGAAAGCTTCATCATCTCATCCCTGTAGGACTCGATCTTGTCCACAATGGGGAGTATCCTCTTTACTTCGTGCTCGGAATGGGTACCGAAGACCTTTTCAAAAACACTCATTATTTAATATCTCCATAAACCATAGCTTTTTCTTCATTTCTCATTACCCTCAGGGCACCCTGGGCCAGAGCCAGAAGTTCATCCTCTCCGGGATACAGGGTAACCGGGGCGATAAATGATACAGCCTCTATGATACCATCTGTAACGCTTTTATCATAGGCTATGCCGCCTGTGACTATGATCTGATCCACCTGCCCCTTGAGGACTGCGGCCATGGCGCCTATGTCCTTGGTGACCTGGAGGATAAAGGCTTTCTTCACGAGAGCTGCTTCCTCTGCCTTCTCTCCGCCTGCATCGATGATGCTCTCAACCTCGCGCATGTCGTTGGTTCCGAGATAAGCGTTGAATCCGCCGTTTCCAACCACCTTCTTTACCATCTGCTCAGGGGTGTACTGACCGCTGCAGCACAGCTTCACGATGCTCAGTGAAGGAAGGCCTCCTGCTCTCTCCGGTGACATGGCTCCGTCTCCGTCAAGGGCGCTGAAGAGATCCACAACCTTGCCCTTCCTGTGAGCTGCCACGGATACTCCGCCGCCCATGTGAACCCCTATCAGGTTCAGGTCTTCATATTTAAGGCCCTTCTCTTTTGCATATCTCCTGGTGACAGCCTTCTGGTTCAGAGCGTGGAATATTGAAACCCTGGGGGTCTCGGGAAGTCCTGAGAGCCTGGCCTCCGGCATCATCTCGTCCACCACCACGGGATCTACTATATATGAGGGTATTCCCAGGGAATCGCCAATCTCCCTGGCCAGGATCCCGCCCAGGTTTGAGGCGTGCTCCCCTCTCTTATTTCCCTTGAGGTCTTCGATCAGGTCGTCAGTCACCGCATAGGTTCCGCCGGGGATGGGCTTCAGAAGGCCGCCTCTTCCCACGACCACGGAGAGCTTCTTCATGTCGAAGTTCTTTTCCTTAAGGAAATTAACGATTATATCCTTTCTGAAATCCTTCTGTGCCAGGACATTTGGATACTTTTCTATCTCCGATGTGGCATGCCTCAAGGTTTCGTCAAACAGCAGTTCCTCATCTTCAAAGATCCCGATCTTTGTGGATGTGGAGCCGGGATTTATTATCAAACTGGTAATAGCCATCTATTCACCTCCATATTATGAAACGCTTGTTATGTATTCTCTCCGGGCCTGTTCTCCAAGCCTGTTTTCGAGCCTTCTGCCTCTGCTTTCAGCCTTTATTTTTAAGGCCTTCCGCCTACAATCTCAGCCTTTATTTTTCAGGCCTTCTGCCGCAAATCTCAGCCCTTATTTTTCAAGGCTTCAGCCACAACTGCCGCCAGGGCGATGGAATTGATCTTCACGTCCTTCGTATCCGATCTGGATGTGAGCACCACCGGCGCCTTTGTCCCCGTGAGGATGCAGCCGTTCCTGACCCCGGGCACCATGTGGACTATGGACTTGTAGACCAGATTTCCCGCGTGGATATCCGGGAACAGCAGTATATCCGCGTCTCCCCGGATCTTCCTGTCGAGTCCGCCCTTTTCCTCAGCGGCTGCGGGATCGATGGCCATATCCATGGAGAGAGGCCCGTCCACTATGCATCCCTTTATCTCGCCTTCATCGTTCATTCTGGTGAGTTCCTGGGCTTCCACAGTCACAGGCATCTTGGGATTCACAACCTCCACCGCCGCAAGAGGGGCAACCTTTGGCATATCAACGCCGCAAGCCTTTGCCACATCAACAGCATAGTCGATTATGAATTTCTTTTCCTCCAGTGTGGGATAGGGCATGAATGCCACATCCGTAAAGAACAGAAGGCGGTCGATCCCCGGTATCTCAAAGACGCACACATGGGACAAGGGATTGCCTGTTCTCAGCCCGCATTCCTTGTTCAGAACACTCTTAAGGAAGGTTTTCGTGTCCAAAAATCCCTTCATGTACATGTCGGCCTCGCCGTCGTGCACATACTGTACGGCCTTCAGCGCAGCTTCCCCGGGATCCTTCACATCCACCACTGTAAAGCGGCTCAGATCCATCTCTATCTCATCTGCGATCTTCTTTATGGTATCGCAGTCGCCTACCAGAATCCCCGATGCGATACCGTCCAGCTCCGCATCCTTCACCGCTTCCAGCACAGCCTTGTCCCCTGCGTTTGCCACAGAGAGCCTTTTTGTTCCTAACTTCTGAACCCCGCTGATCAGCTCGTCAAAACCTTTGCTCATCTCAACCTTCCATCCTTTCCACTATAGCGGCGCATCCCATACCGCCTCCTACGCAGAGAGTTGCAAGTCCTCTCTCCGTGTTTCTCCTCTGCATCTCGTACATAAGGGAAACCAGAAGACAGTCGCCGGAGCATCCCACGGGATGTCCCAGGGCGATAGCCCCGCCGTTCACATTGAGGATATCCGTATTCCACTCAAGTTCCCTGGCAACTGCCAGTGACTGCGCTGCGAAGGCTTCATTTGCCTCGATGAGGCCGATGTCCTTCATCTCAAGCCCTGCTTTCTTAAGGACCTTCCGGGTAGCCGCCACAGGTCCGATGCCCATTATCCTGGGCTCCACCCCTGCGTGCTCTCCTGCAACCCACACAGCCATGGGCTTCACTCCCAGTTCTTTTGCCTTTTCCTCGCTCATGACCACCATCGCCGCAGCGCCGTCATTTATGCCGGAGGCATTGGCCGCAGTCACAACTCCGCCGGGCTTGAAAGCAGCCCTCAGTTTGGAGATGTTTTCAGGTGTCACTCCCTGTCTCGGTCCCTCGTCGGTGTCGAAGAGGATGGTCTCCTTTTTCTTCTTCACTTCCACAGGCACGATCTCGTCCTTGAACTTGCCTTCCAGCTGGGCTTTTTCACACTTCTGCTGGCTCCAGGCCGCGAACTCGTCCAGCTGTTGCCTTGTGAGATGCCACTCCTCCGCGATGTTCTCCGCTGTCATTCCCATATGGAAGCCTTCGAAGGCATCTGTCAGGGCATCCTTTATCATTGAATCATCCAGCGTCCCTGCGCCCATCCTGTATCCGTATCTGCCCTGATACAGCAGGTAGGGAGCCATGGACATGTTCTCCATGCCGCCGGCGACCATTATATCCGCTTCGCCCATGGAAATAAGCTTTGCGGCCAGATTCACGCAGTGAAGTCCGGAACCGCAGAGCACATTTATGGTCGTGGCCGGCACGCCCACGGGAATGCCCGCGTTCAAAGCCGCCTGTCTGGCAGGGTTCTGTCCAAGCCCGGCCTGGATGACACATCCCATGTAGACCTCTTCCACCAGTTCAGGTGATACACCGGCCCTCTTAAGAGACTCCCTTATCACTATTTCTCCAAGCTTAGGCGCCGGAACAGTGGAAAGGCTGCCCCCCATAACACCTATAGCCGTGCGCACCGCACCTGCCAATACAACTCTGCGTCCCATTTACTGCACCTCCTGATCTCTCTTATTATCTCTTTTATGTTTTACACGGCCAACACATGACCGTTTGTGTACACCTCGTTATCTCCCTGACGCCCTTATTTCTGCAGGAGCGCCTTCAGGGAATCCGTATAGGGCGGGTAGGCAACCCCCTCCTCGGTTATTATCCCGGTGATCAGACTGTGATCTGTCACATCAAAGGCGGGATTGTACACTTTCACACCCTTGGGCGCCATCCTCTTGGAATACCACATCTCGGTAACCTCATCGGGATCCCTCATCTCTATGGGGATATCCTTCCCCTCCGCCGTCTCAAAGTCCACGGTGGAGGAGGGGGCGCACACATAAAAGGGCACTCCGTAATGCTTTGCCGCCAGGGCCAGGAGACTGGTGCCGATCTTGTTTGCGGCGTCTCCGTTCACCGCGACCCTGTCACAGCCCACCAGCACAGCGTCCACACTGCCGCCTGCCATAAGGCTTGCGCTCATGTTGTCGCACAAAACCGTAGTGTCAACCCCGTACTGTGAAAGCTCAAAAGCAGTGAGCCTGGCCCCCTGCAAAAGAGGTCTGGTCTCGTCACAATACACCCGGAAATTATAACCTTTTTCCTGTCCGAGGTAAATAGGGGCAGTTGCAGTGCCGTACCTGATTGTGGCGAGGGATCCCGCATTGCAGTGTGTCATGAGCACCGCCCCGGGTTTCAGGAGACTCAGTCCGTGCTCTCCGATCCCCCGGCATATCTCTATATCCTCATCCCTTATACTCAGAGCCTCAGTCCGAAGCCTGCTTACGATCTCCGGCACAGGCAGGGAGCTGTCCTCCTCTGCGACCCTCTTCATCCTTTTAAGTGCCCAGGACAGGTTCACCGCCGTAGGCCTGGAACTGTTCAGGAAATCCGCCTTTTCCCTGAATGCGGAAATAAAGGCGTCATAGTCTTTATTTTCCATCTGCTTTGACAGTACATACATGCCAAAGGCCGCAAAAACACCGATGGCCGGAGCCCCTCTCACCTCCAGGCGCTTTATGGCGTCGTACATATCCCCGGCATCATCCACACTCTTAAGCCTGATGTCACCGGGGAGCAGGGTCTGGTCAATAATGACCACGCAGTTCTTGTCTTCATCGAGGGCAACCGTATCGATTCCTTTTAAACTCAGTTTCTCATCCATCTCTTTATCCTCCGCCGGGGATCCGCATCCGCCCTGAATATTTCCCTTCACTGTCTGTTTCATAAAAATGAGAAAAGGACGGGGACGTCTCCGTCCCCGCCCGGGATTGATCAAAACTGTCTTCAGTTTCCTGCTTTGCCCTGTTTTTCCTTCTTCTCACAGATCTTCTTTGTGATCTCAGGCACGATCTGATTCAGGTCACCTATCACGCCGTAATCCGCTATGTCGAAGATAGGAGCGTTCTCGTCCTTATTTATGGCTATGATTATATCCGAATCTTCCATACCTGCTGCATGCTGTATGGCGCCTGAAATGCCGATGGCGAAATACACATGAGGCCTGACTGTCTGGCCTGTCTGTCCCACCTGCAGTTCCTTGGGCTTCCATCCTGAGTCCACAACCGCTCTGGAGCAGCTGACCGTGCCGCCGAGGGCATCTGCCAGATCTTCCAAAAGCTTGAAGTTCTCAGGGCTTCCCACCCCACGGCCTCCGGACACAAGGATCTTCGCATCTGCGATATTTGCCACATTGGAGACTTCCTTTACGATCTTTTCTATCTCCACATAGCAGTTGTCTTCCTTGAAACCGGGGTTGAACTCCACGATCTCTGCCTTTGCGCCTGCAACGGGCTCCTTCTTCTGCATAACGCCGGGACGCACCGTTGCCATCTGGGGCCTGTTCTCGGGACAGGCAATGGTTGCGATGGTGTTTCCGCCGAAAGCGGGACGGGTCATGAGAAGCTGTCTGTGAAGCTGCTTGTCCTCCTGTCCCGGAATGGGTGTCAGAGGGAAATCACCGATATCCAGCTGTGTACAGTCGGCGGTAAGTCCTGTCTTCACCCTGGCTGATACCCTGGGTCCCAGGTCACGGCCGATGGCTGTTGCGCCCACCAGCATGATCTCGGGCTTGTACTCGTCGATGACAGATGACAGGGCGTGTGTATAGGGCTCTGTCCTGTAATCCTTGAGGGCCGGATCGTCTACCACGATGACCCTGTCCGCCCCGTAGGTGGCCAGCTCATCCGTAAGCCCGGAGACACCGGAGCCAATAAGCACAGCCGTCACCTTCTCGTCCAGGTCTGCGGCCAGATCTTTGGCCTTGCCCAGAAGCTCAAGGGATATGTTGCTCAGTTTGTTGTCTACCTGCTGTGCGTAAATAAATACGCCTTTATATTCTTCGGTTCCCATTTTTTCCTCCAATATATTTTGACTATGTCAGGACACTGCTGCTCTGCCCTGTGACCGGCCCTGCATCACGGGTATTTCCTTCGCCGTACACGGACAGATCCGTTTCTCTTAAGATTGCATGCCTCCCCGAACCCACTGTTCATCAAAGAGCCGCATGCTCTCTTCAGACAACCTGCAACTCCTCAGATCACATGTGTCTCTTCAAGCACTGAGAAGATGTAATCAGCATCATCGGACGCCGAATCCAGATTCTTTATCTTCGTCTTGTCCTTGACCTTGGCCACCTTGTCGGAAGCCTTAGCTATCTTGGTGGGAGAACCTGCAAGACCAATGTTCTCATCGGCGAGCTCCTTGAGATCGGCGCGGCCCCACACTGTGAGTTCCTGATCAAAGGCGTCAAATATCCCGCCGGGGGTCATGTACCTGGGGGGATTGAGCTCTGAAAGAGCTGTGAGAAGGCAGGGCATCTGCACCTTCAGGATGTGATACCTGTCCTCAAACTGTCTCTTCACGGTGACAGTGCGATTTCCCTCATCCACGTCCATGATCTCTTCGGTGTAAGATACCACAGGGATGTGGAGATGCTCAGAGATCTGGGGACCAACCTGGGCTGTATCTCCGTCAATGGCCTGACGCCCTGTGATGATAATGTCATAATCCAGGTTCTTTATGGCTGCCGCTATGGTCTGGGATGTGGCCCATGTATCTGCGCCGCCCAGCACTCTGTCTGTCACCAGGATGCCCTTGTCTGCGCCCATGGCTATGGCCTCATAAAGAACTGCATCTGCCTTGGGAAGTCCCATGGTGACCACGGTCACTTCTCCGCCGTACTTGTCCTTCAGACGAAGCGCTGCCTCAAGGCCCGCCTTATCGTCAGGATTCATTATCGCAAGCATCGCTCCCCTGTCCAGTGTGCCGTCGCTCTTGAATTTGACGCCGCCCTTCGTATCGGGAACCTGCTTTATGCATACTACGATCTTCATCTGTATCTGTTCTCCTTTCGAAAAGTCAGGCTAAAAGAGCCCCTGAAATGACCATCCTCTGGACCTCTGAGGTTCCCTCATAGATCTCGGTGATCTTTGCGTCACGCATCATACGCTCCACTTCGTACTCCCTGATGTATCCGTAACCGCCGTGAAGCTGCACTGCCTTGGTGGTCACTTCCATTGCGGTCTCAGCTGCGAAAAGCTTTGCCTGGGCAGCTTCCACAGAATAAGAGCTCTGATTGGCCTTGGCGTCTGCTGCCTTGTACACCAGATACCTGGCGGCTTCGATCCTGGCAGCCATGTCAGCCAGCACAAACTGGGTGTTCTGGAACTGGCCTATGGCCTTTCCGAACTGCTTTCTCTCCTTGACGTAAGCCACGGTCCTGTCAAGGGCTCCCTCTGCGATGCCGAGAGCCTGTGATGCGATACCGATACGTCCGCCGTCCAGTGAATGCATGGCCAGGGCAAATCCCTTTCCTCTGGTTCCCAGCAGGTTTGCTGCAGGGACATGCACATCCTGGAAAATAAGTTCGTAAGTGGAAGATCCGCGGATACCCATCTTCTTTTCCTTCACGCCGAAGGTGAATCCGGGGGTTCCCTTCTCAACGATAAATGCGGAGAACCTCTTCTGTTTCCTGCCTCTCTTGTCTTCCCTTGTATCCTCGGGAACATAGGCGATAACGATGTAGATATCCGCCTCTTTTCCGTTGGTGATGAAGCACTTTGATCCGTTCAGGATCCACTCGTCGCCCACCAGCTCAGCCTTGGTCTGGGCGCCCTGGGCGTCGGTTCCGGCTCCGGGCTCCGTGAGAGCAAAAGCTCCCAGCTTCTCACCCTTTGCCAGGGGCACAAGATATTTCTGTTTCTGCTCCTCGGTCCCGAACTGCAGGATAGGATCTGCGCAGAGTGATGTGTGGGCGGATACGATGACCGCGGTGGTGGCGCAGACCTTTGCCAGCTCTTCCACGCACATGGTGTAGGTCAGGGGATCACAGCCCTGTCCGCCGTACTCCTTGGGAATAGGGATCCCCATGAAGCCATACTTCTGCATCTTTGTAACGGTATCCCTGGGGAATACCTCTGTCTCATCCACGTCGATAGCCAGAGGCTTTACCTCGTTCTCGGCGAAATCCCTGAAGAGATTTCTGGCCATCTCGTGTTTTCTGTCAAGAGCAAAATCCATTGTTTCCTCCTTCTACACTGAAACCCGGGCCCTGATCAAAGCCGGTCGACGGGAGTCTTTGTCCTGTCTTCGTTGTATTTATAGAATCCGATGCCGGTCTTCACACCGAGGTGTTTGCCCCTGACCATCTTCTTGAGAAGGGGTGCGGGACGATACTTGGAATCACCGGTCTCGTTGTAGAGCACTTCCATTATGGCCAGTACGATGTCAAGGCCGATGAAATCGCCCAGTTCAAGGGGTCCCATGGGATGATTGCATCCAAGCTTCATTGCAGTGTCCACGCCCTCGATATCGGCGATGCCCTCTGAATAAACGAAGATGCCTTCATTTATCATGGGAACCAGGATGCGGTTGACCACGAAGCCTGCGGCCTCATTTACCTGTACAGGGTTCTTTCCAAGATCCTTTGAGATCTGCACAACCTTATCCACGACCTCTGCAGGGGTGTTGATGCCGGCGATGATCTCAACCAGCTTCATAACGGGAGCGGGGTTGAAGAAATGCATGCCCACCACGGGATACTTGAGCCCGCTGCCGATCTCTGTGATAGACAGTGAAGAGGTGTTTGTGGCATAAATGCAGTTCTCGTTCTTCACAATGTCTTCCTGAAGAGCCTTGAAGCAGTCCTTCTTTATCTTCATATCCTCAAGAGCTGCCTCGACTACCAGATCGGGGTCGACTGCGATCTCGTTGAGACCTGTCTGAACCTTTCCGATGATGGCATCGGCCTTTGCCTGGTCGATCTTTTCCTTCTTAACCAGCTTGTCGATGGACTTCTTTATCTTTGCAAGTCCGCCGTCGGCATATTCCTGCTTGATATCGCAGAGATAAACCTTTTCCACTCCGTCCGACTGTGCAAATGCCTGCGCGATGCCGGATCCCATTGTACCTGCGCCTATTACAGCAACCTTCATCTCAATCCTCCTTATGAATAAATATCTAATTATTTGATCACTTCATATCGATCTGTACAGGATGTTCATATTCTCCTGAAAATAAATGATCACTCGTTCTTGAACGCCACATGCTTGACCTTGGCGGGATCGTCCTTTTTCCTGAGGAAATTGGCCATTCCTTCCTTCTGGTCATAGGACTCGAAGCAGTCCCCGAAAAGCTTCTCCTCGAGAATGATGGCGTCGTCCATGCCCAGCTCAAGGCCGTCATTTATGGCCTTCTTGCAGTTCCTGACTGCGATGGGGGCATTGCCTGCTATGACGGA
>JAILIO010000037.1 GCA_024695225.1 Lachnospiraceae bacterium | reverse complement strand
CCCGTCCAAGGTGGGAGAAGTTCAACGACATCCGGCTGGAGCAGCATGTATTCATATACAGGAGAGAGGGTGATGAGATGCATGAGGTATGGATGTCCTCATCCATTGGCAAGGATGTGTACTCGATGGCGGGGTATGGAAATGACAAGATAATACTAAATACCCGCTCGGGCGAGCACAGAGTATATATCTGGAAGGACTTTGGACTGGAATACGTGGGGGAAAGCAAGGGCAGCAGTGTGAGCGTGGTATGTGCCGGAGATAATCTGATCCATCCCTGGCTGCTGCGGGATAAGAGATATACGCGTGCATACGACAGGATGAAAGAGATAATATCGGCAGCGGATATCGCCACCGTGAATCAGGAAACAGTGCTCGTAAAAGACCGAGGGCTGATCAGCGATTATCCGAGATTCGCCCTACCGGCAGAGATTGCGGGAGAGCTTGTGGATACCGGATTTGATGTGATCACTCTTGCGAATAATCATATGCTGGACCTCGGAATGTACGGGGTAGATTCGACTGTCGGGATAATCGAAGAAGCGTTTGAGAATGCGGATAGTGAAGTATCCGATGGCGGCGGAAGTAGCGCGGCCGGTGGAGCATCAGGTGGCAGCGGCGATAGTGCGGATAGTGAAGTATCCGATGGCAGCGGAAGTAGTGCGGCAGGCGAAGCATCAGGTGGGAGTAGCGAGAATGCGGATAGTGAAGTATCCGATGGCGGCGGAAGTAGTGCGGCAGGTGGAGCATCAGGTGGGAGTGGAGGATCCGGAGCAGGTACCGGGAAAACGACTAAAAAACGCTATGTGGGAGCTACCCCGTCATGGAAACTATCTTCTTATGATGGAGGTACAGGTTCCGATAAGAATGAAGTAAGAGCGCTTGATGATCTGTCAAAAGATGAGGTTGATGATGCGGCAAAAGATGGGGGTGAGAATGTTGCAAAAGATGAAGTTGATAATGCAGTAAAAGATGAGGGTGATGATGCTACAAAAGATGAGGGTGATGATGCTACAAAAGATGAGGGCGAAATCATAGATATGACAATTTACGATCCCGTGAAGTTTATGAATTGCAAAGGAGTGCGGATAGCTTTCCTTGCCTATACATACGGGACTAATGGCGTGAAGGCTCCTGAAAACTACCCTTATGCTGTCGAGAGGCTGACTGATGAAAATCGGATGATAAAACAGCTGAAATATGCAAGGGCACGGGCAGATATTGTCCTTGTATTCCCGCACTGGGGAGAGGAGAATTCGACTGAAATCACAGACGAACAAAAAAGACTTACGGCTATATTCCTTAAGGAGGGCTGTAATGCAGTCATAGGTACCCACCCGCATGTAGTGCAAAAATATGAAGTGTTCTACAGAAATGTTAGCAGGGAAGAAGGACGCGACGATACAGGAGAGTACTTCGGGGGCGGAGTGGGAGATGGCAGCTTTGCGGAGAAAGTGAATGACGCAGGAGAGTACTTCGGGGGTGAGGAAGGAGAAGGCAGTTTAGCAGAGCAATTGAATGGTGCAGGAGAATACTTTGGTGGCGGAGTAGAAGATGGTAGTTTTGCAGAGGTCCCGAGCAGAGTAGGAGACGGGATGGTAGTTTATTACTCGTTAGGGAATTTTGTGAGCGGTCAGACTGAGGAAGCGCAGATGGAAGGCGGTCTCGCAAAGTTCACTATAGAAAAGACACCCGAAGGAAAGACCACGTTAGGCAGCGCAAATCTTGAGACATTCAGCATTAAAGGGGCGCTGGCGGATGAAGAAGTGACGGCGGAATAGCTTTTGGGAGTCAATACAACTCCACCGCATAGAAAATCAGCTAAAACTGGAACTATCAGTATATTTAGATGCATTTTGCCCGGCCAAACAGAGTCGCTGGGAAGGCTGAAAAAAACAAAAGTAAGCTAAAAATGAGAGAATCTTATGATTTAGATCAATCTGACCGGTTCAGACAGAGCCGGAGGCCAAACGGAGAGATAAAAAGTAAGCTAAAAATGAGAGAATCTCATGATTTAGATCAATCTGACCGGTTCAGACAGAGCCGGAGGCCAAACGGAGAGATAAAAAGTAAGCTAAAAATGAGAGAATCTTATGATTTAGATCAATCTGGTCCGGTCAGGCAGGTCCAACAGGCGGTCGCCAGGCAAGCATGAAGATAAAAAGTAAGCTAAAAATAAGAGAATCTCATGATTTAGATCAATCTGACCGGTTCAGACAGAGTCGGAGGCCAAACGGAGAGATAAAAAGTAAGCTAAAAATGAGAGAATCTCATGATTTAGATCAATTTGGCCGATTCAGGCAGGTCCGCCAAGCGGTCGCCAGGCAAGCATGAAGATAAAAAGTAATCTAAAAATGAGAGAATCTCATGATTTAGATCAATTCAAAAAAATGACCCGAAAAAATGACCCGAAAAATTGACCCGAAAAATTGACCCGAAAAATTGACCCGAAAAATTGATCAAAAAAATCGACAAGAAAATCGATCGGAAAAAAGACCAGAAAAAAGACCAGAAAAAAGATCAAAAAAACAAAAAAATATTCGCTGATTTACCATGCTAATGTATAATGTCTAAAGAAACATCTTTCAAACGATATATGGGGAGATAAAGACCGTGATTACCATAAATGATAAAAAACTATGCGAAAACTGCTTTGCCGAAACCACAGCCACGCCGTGTCCATACTGCGGCTATGATAAGAGCCAGGATGAAAAAGATGTGATGGTACTCGCCAAAGGTACCGAACTGGCGGGGCGATACAAGACAGGTGCGGTGATCGGAAAAGGCGGCTTCGGCATCACATATTTGGCATATGACACGAAGCTTGAAAAGCGGATTGCCATAAAGGAGTATTTCCCGGCCGGTGCAGCCTTCAGGGACAGCGACCGGGTAACTGTGTCTGCAACCAATACAAAGTCACAGGAAGTCCTCAATAAAGGGATCGAACGCTTTTACACGGAAGCGGAGCTTGTCTCTCAATTTAACGGGAACCCCAACATAGTCAATGTCTATGAGTTCTTCAGGGAAAACGAAACCGTCTATTTTACGATGGAGTATCTGGAAGGCGAGACCCTCAAAACATACATGGGACACAAAGGGAATATAAGCGAAGGCCAGGCGATGAGCATTTTGAAGAGTGTGACCAATGCACTTCTTATTGCGCACAGCATGGATATTCTGCACAGAGATATATCCCCGGATAACATTATGCTTTGCCAGGACGGATCTATAAAGCTCATCGATTTTGGGGCTGCCAGACAGTTCATCGCCGAAGAATCTCACAGCCTTTCGGTGATATTGAAGCAAGGCTTTGCTCCGCTTGAGCAGTATCAGAAGAAAGGCAAGCAGGGGCCCTGGACAGACATATATGCGGTAGGAGCTACTATTTACAATGCACTTACAGGAAAATTCCTTGATGATCCAATGACCAGGATGGAAGACGACAGTGAGTTACAGGAGGATAATTCGGGCATTTCCGATGGACTCATGGCTCTTATCAGAAAGTGTACGAATCTCGCTATCGCCGACAGATATCAGGATATGATTGAAATGAAAAAGGATATATCTGCCCTTAAAATACCCATGGAGCCGTTTAAGGATATCCGTAAACCCAAAATCGGGCCTGAGATCGAAGTTGGTGAGACGGAGCTTCTCACCGAGTCCGGGAGGGACATGGGCGTCACTGTCCTTGATCCCGAAAGGAATAAGGGCGCTGCCGGTCCTGAGTTTGAGCAGGGGACGGGCTCAGCCGATCTTAAATCCGGGAAAGAACAGAGCGCCGTAGCCGCAGAAACTGAAGGAAATACAGGCACCCCAGCCGCAGAAACGGAAACGAATACAGCCGCCACAGCCGCAGAGGCAGAAAGGAATACAGGCGCCGTAGCCGCAGAAACTGAAGGAAATACAAGCGCTACATCTGTAGAAACGGAAAGGAATACAGGCGCCGCAGCCGCAGAAACGGAAACGAATATAAATGCCGCAGCTACAGAGGTAGAAAGGAATACAGGCGCCGTAGCCGCAGAAACTGAAGGAAATACAGGCGCCGCATCTGTAGAAACGGAAAGGAATACAGGCGCCGCATCTGTAGAGACAGAAGGAAATACAGCCGCCGCAGCCGCAGAGGCAGAGGGAAATACAGATGTAACCAACAGTGGCTATGTTGCAGGTTATGGCTTAGATTCGGCCACAGGTTCCGCCCTGGGCCAAGACCCTGCCGCAGCACAAGATTCTACCGCAGCACAAGACCCTACCGCAGCACAAGACCCTACCGCAGCACAAGACCCTGCCGCAGCACAAGACCCTGCCGCAGCACAAGACCCTACCGCAGCACA
>JAILIO010000036.1 GCA_024695225.1 Lachnospiraceae bacterium | reverse complement strand
TGTTTATTTATATGACTCCGGTTTTATTTATCTGCGGAGTTTCGTGCTTCCTCTGTGTATGGAGTCTTGCGGCTCCGGACTGTTTTGCGGAGCTTTCATACTTCCTCTGTATACAGAATCTTGCGGCTCCGATCCTGTTTTACGGAGCTTTCTTACTTCCTCTGTATACGGAGTCTTGCGGCTCCGGACTGTTTTGCAAAGCTTTCATATCCTGCTTATACCGGTATCTCCACATCGTCTATATATATGGTCCTGATCTTTGACATATCCCTGACCTCGTCAGTTATAGTCTTTCCGGAAGAATCTGTCACCATCCTGATAATGGGCCTGTCAGGTTTCCCGGGGTTCTGGTGCAGGACCACGGCCACTTCTCCGGTATTCAGCCTCACATAAGTCCCCACGGGATAGACTGCGGTAAACTGCAGGAACACATCCACAACCCTGGGGTCAAACTTTCTGACGCTGTTGACCTTCATGTAATCTATGGCTTCGTATATCTTTTCGTGCCTGCAGCATATACCGCAGAGCAATTCGTCAAAGGCATCACACACCTGGACTATGCTGCATTCAAAGGGCACTTCCCTGGCTGCGCTGGGAAAGCCGGAGCCATCGCATCTCTCATGATGGCGCAGGATCACCTGCTTAGAGCCTTCTGAAAGCCAGGTTTCATCTTTCAAGGCCTGGTAAGCCACCAGGGGATGCTTTTTGTACTCATCCTTTTCCAGGGCGGTCATATCATCCAGGTATCTCTCCTGATATTCAACACCCACATATCTGAGTCCCAGATCGTGTAAGAGGGCGCCTACGCCTATATCATGCATCTGCTCCCGGGTAAGCCCCATGCGGATACCGATCAGCGTGGACAGTGAAAGGACGTTTACCGAGTGTTCATACACGTCAGTTGTCCTCTCCCGGATATCGTAAACCCTCTCCATGACATCTTCTTCACTCATGATGCCGGAAATAAGTTCGTCCGCCTGATCGACCAGTTCTTTCAGTTCTGCGTTGTGACTGTAGGTGTGTTTTTCAATGATATCACGTATCTGGTTGGTAAATTTCTGCTGTACTTCAATCTTCAGTATCGCCTGTTCCTGCAGTCCGGCGGTCTCGCCTTCCTGTATCTTTACGCTGGTAATGCCGCGGCTAACCAGCATCTCGATGAGATTTCTCTTTAATCTGGTTCCCGCAGACAAAAGTAATGTATAATCGCTGAGCTCTACATCCGTTGCAAGTACATCATTTTCCTTGAGTTTGTCTACGCTGCATTCACGTACACCCATGATCTACCCCTTATTTTTTCCAAAATACCTTTTCCATATAACGAATAAAAACATTAACCCGGTGAGGATCACCCACCGGAAACCTTTTCCCCCGCTTTTCCAATGGATCATTCTCCCGTTATTTCTCTTATATATTTTTCGGTTTATTCTTGCCTGTTCTTCAGCTTTTTTCTAATTTATTGCTCGGATTTTTCTCCGGTTTTTTCTGCTGATTTTTCCCCGGACGCTTCTCCGGATCTTTCTATTGTCTTTTCCATGGCCTTTGTAAGCGCTTCCTGCTCTTCTTTACCCAGGTCGATATCACACAGACCATCTTTTATTTTCTTCGTATATGTATAACTCCCGGATGTGGAATGCACCACATCTATCAGCAGACCATTATTTTTGCCATCCAGAAGAGCCACGGCGCTTGAAAGCCGTCCTCCCATCTCCTTGAATGCATCATATTTTACCAGAGAAACCTTCTGCACTGCACCCTCAAGCCCATCGTGCAGTTCATTCAGTCTCCTGTCATGATTCCCCAGTTCCTCCCGGAAGTTCTTATTGTCGGACACCACCTGCCTTATCTCTTTTTCAAGTGATGTGCCATCACCTCCCGATGTAAAACTCTTAAGTTTTTTCTCAACAGTTTTCAGTCTTCTTCCGGTAAATGCCAGCACTATGATCATGATAAGGACCAGAAGCAAAAGCGCCGCCACCGCAACCCAAAGCCAAAAACTTTCTATACTGTTGATCAGTAAGATATATTCGTTCATTTGTCCGAAATGAGCTTACGGGCTATGCGTTCCAGGTCGTCTGCCGAGTAGAAATCTATCTCAAGCCTTCCCGCTCCATCTCCTTCCCCGGTGATCTTCACTTTCATCCCGGTTGCAGTCTTAAGCTTCTTTTCATAATCCTCGTAAATGAGCTTAAGCGCCTTGTCTTCTTTTTCGCGTTTCTTTCTCTCTTTTTCGGGTTTATTTACATTTTTGATCAACTTCTCTGTATCTCTGACGTTGAGCTTTTCCTTGACTATTCTCTTTGCCAGGGATTTCTGCTCCTCCGGGGCTTCTATGGGAATGAGCGCCCTTGCGTGACCGGTGGTCAGTTCGCCGCTGACGACCATAGTCTGTACTTCGGGCTCAAGTTTCAAAAGCCTGAGGGAATTTGTGATAGCCACGCGGCTCTTGGAGACACGGTCCGCAACCTCATCCTGTTTCAGACCAAACTCGTCGATCAGCTGCTTATAAGCTTCCGCTTCCTCGATGGGATTCAGATCCTCCCTCTGGATATTCTCCAGGAGTGAGACTTCAAGCCTTTTCTGATCCGCGTACTCTCTGACTATGGCAGGGATCTCCTTGAGACCCGCTTCCTTTGCGGCTCTCCACCGGCGTTCTCCCGCCACTATCTCGTATCTCTTGTCGTCTATCTTCTTTACTATAATAGGCTGGATAACCCCATGTTCCTTTATGGAATCCGAAAGCTGGGCCAGCTTTTCCTCGTCAAAGGTTTTTCTGGGCTGTCCCCTGTTCGGCTCCACCGATGTGATCCTGAGTTTCAGCACAGCCTCATCCGTGGTTTCCCCGGAAAGGGAAATGACACCTACATCTCCGGGTTTTGAATTATTGTTCTCGGGGAAGAAGGCTTCGACTCCTCTTCCCAATCCGCGTGATTTTGCCATTTAATTTCTCCCCTGCCCTTCGGGCGCCTGACCGTCAAGTTCCAGTGCCAGTGCCTTGTAAGCCCGGGCTCCTGTACTCTTGGAATCGTATCTTTCAATGGGCATCCCATAACTGGGTGCCTCAGCAAGTCTGATATTACGCGGGATCAACGTGTCAAAGATCCTTCTGTTGACCCTTGTTCTCACATTTTCGATAACATCGTTGGACAGATTCGTCCTGGAATCATACATCGTAAATACGATCCCCTCCAGATCCAACTTGGGATTTGCCTTCTGCTTTACCAGATTCACCGTATATATCAGCTGGCTCAGTCCCTCAAGTGCGTAGTACTCGCACTGTATGGGGACAAGTACGCTGTCTGCGGCGGTCATGGCGTTGACCGTGAGCACCGAAAGAGACGGCGGACAGTCGATGATAATATAATCGTATCTGTCGCTCACATAATCCAGGGCATTCCTGAGGATCCTGTTCTTGTCCTCCGCATGATCTTCGTTGAGATTCAGGTCGATCTCGGCGCCTGCCAGATTCACATTGGAAGGGATCACATCCACTTTGTCCTCGTCTACGTGGTTGATCACCTCATCCACTGCCACTTTCTGCAGTATCAGATCATATGCGGTCAGTTTCAGTTCGTTTTTATCTATGCCAAATCCGCTGGTGGTATTTCCTTGAGGGTCAATATCAACCACCAGGACCTTCTTTCCGATCACGGCAAGAGCCGCGGAAAGGTTGATGGCGGTAGTGGTCTTTCCGACCCCTCCCTTCTGATTCGCAATAGCTATTATCTTTCCCATCTTATATAAAATCCTCCCTAAGTTTCCTTTACACTGAAATATTATTATACACACACAGCATCAAAATGACAAAATTTCTTTGCGAGGCCGCAGGCTTGCAGCCGCGTTACGTCCGGCGAGCTCTTCCGGCGGGCTTGCAGCCGCATTATGGACGACGGGCTCTTCCGGCAGGCTCTTCCGGCGGGCTTGCAGCTGCAATATGGACGACGGGCTCTTCCGGCAGGCTTGCACGTGCACACGTCGCCTCGTCGTCAGCGCTGCGCCGCCTATTTGGTGACGCCGGGGAAAACTCGCGCGCTTTGAATCAGAATTTTTTCAGATGTTCAAAGCGCGCTCAAACATTCCCCGGCGCCACCAGCTATGCTCGCGCTTCTGTCCTCGGCTTCCTATCGTGCACGTCGCAAGCCTGCCGTCTTCGCCCCATCCCCCGAAAATACAGTTCCCCCTCTCATTCCCCCCGGGATGAGGCTGCAGACTCCACCCCTCCACAGGATGGCTCTTGAAAATGCGATTGCAGCTCCCCCCTCATTTCTCTCGGAAATGCGGCTGCAGTCTGCGGACATTGTTTACGTCGGTACTTGGGCGGCGTTCTTTGACGCCCTAGTACCGCTACGTAAACTCTGTAGCGAGAGCGTCCGCAGACTGCTCCGCATTTTCTTCCTTGACCTTGCCCCCACTTTTCTCGTATAAATATGTAAACACACTTATAACTTTAAGAAAGGAGACAGCAAAATGTCTGAAAGAGAAAATGATAAAGAGCTCAAGATAAAAGAAGGAATAGAAAGGATAAATGACGATCTTCTTGACAATGTTACAGGAGGTATCAATGCAAAGAAATCCTCCAAGCCCAACTTGTCGGATACATCATTAAAAAACAACCTTACCAGTTTATCCTGAGCGAAATTGCAAATGATCCATCAGCAGGGCTGCCGTGTGATCAGTCATACGGCAGTCCTGTTATATATCGGCCCTGTTCCTGCAGTTTCAGAAATTGTCCCGCCCGTTCAAGCTCCGGATCCTCCGGCGTAAATAAAAACACATCCCCGGATTTTGGCTCTTCCATTCTTTTGTTGTATTCATCCCGAACACCGGGTATCCCTCTGGCGAAATAAAAATTATTGATCGTAAGGTTGTGGTCCGCAGCCCATTTTGCCGACTCATACACTCTCGATTCGCTGGATGTCACTGCGTCAGACACGAATACATGGGTCTTCCCCTTCGCCAGCTCTTCCCAGTATTCCCCGGTCATTTCGGATTCATACACCTGATCCTTGTGAAACACAGAATGTATCCTTCCAAGCCAGGAATTCAGATCCAGTACCTGGAGTAACACGCAGATACATAATAGAGCGGTCGGCAACCATCTCGGTTGTCTGACCCGGATTTTTTCAAGGTCAGAGAGCATGACCATGCCGGCTGTGATCAGTATGTATATGCAGGGCCATATCATTCGGCCTGATGATCTGAATATATTCCACAGGTGTCTGGTTTTTGAATGGATCGGAATAGTGAACAGCACCCGGTTTCCCCCGGTTATCACAGGGGACAGGGAAAAAATGAACATGCAGACAAATATACATATACCTCCGGCCAGCATCAGCCCGTCGTGATCAAACCTTCTTTTCCGGATCACAGTCACCAAAAATATTACAAGACCAGAGATCAAAAGCAGGATCACTCCCAGTCCCAAATATGCGAATCCTTCATTCTGTCCCGGAAACGCCATCTCCAGTTCCTTTATAAATGAAGACCTGTCCATGGGATTGAACATCCCGTTCAGATTAAAGCTGTAGTCCCCAAGCCCATCGCTTTCCGCAGAGACACCTGCTGAGAACCCGCCAAACATATACACCGACAGCGCTGTTCCCCCTGTAAAGGAGACAAGCAGTGACAGATATCTCGGTTTTCTCGTCTTTATCAGCGAATAGACCATCGCCGCAAAGCAAAATATTCCTGTCATCGGAAGGAAGTACAGATGGATCCCGCCTGTGAGATAACCGGCAACCGCCCAAAAGATACATTCTTTGCCTAGATCCCTGTCCTTATTTTTACAGTTGATGAATCCGTAGAGACTCATCAATATGAGCCATTGTGATCCCAGCGCTGTATGTCTGAACATCCTGTCGATCATCACCGGGCTCAGGGTAAATAGCACCCCACCCAGAAATGACAACATCCTGCTGCATCCTGTTTTCCTGAGTACCAGTGTTCCAAACATGCTTTGAAGACAGAAGCAAAGTATCCCGTATAGACCAAAATATTGGAACCCTGCCGGTATCGCAGGTGAAAGTATCTTAAATAAAAACGCAAACGCCGGTATCGAGTCCGTAAATATAACAGAACTTTCGATGGGCCACGCTATGGTGTTTAACATCCCCGGCGGAGAAAGCCAGACAGATTCCCTGTAAAATACCCACCCGAGATAATGTTGAGCGGAATCGATGCCACCGCCGATATTGTTCATCAGCCAGTCGGTATATCCGGGATTCAGGATCCTCACCCCATATATCAATATGAATATAACGGCTCCCAATACAGCCGATATGAATATGTCTTTTCTGATACTTTTATCGCTATTCATCTGTTGTTGATATTGTGCACCTGTTACACACATGCTCTGTGGATATTGTTGATAATCTTCGAATTTCTTTATGTTTCACACTTTGATTTACTAAATTTAGTTGTTCAATGTTTCACGTGAAACAATTTCTTGTATTCTTGTGGATAATGTTGATTATGTGTTTTAGATGTTTCACGTGAAACATATATACATTATTTGCACAGAAAAAAGTTCATCCGGAATATACTATGGCTTCGGCAAGTTTCTTTGCCGCATCATCGCCACAAAACTTCTTTACGATCTCAAGTGAAAAGTCAATGGCGGTTCCAACCCCGCGGCCGGTGATAAAGATGCCGTCAGAGGAAACATTGTCGTAAGAAACCCTGGCTTCTGTAAGTTTATTCTCCAGTCCGGGATAGCAGCTTGCCTGTATTCCCTTGAGAACACCCTTTTGACCGAGTATGGTGGGAGCGGCACAGATTGCAGAGACAGGTTTTCCGGAAGCAACAAACTCATCGATCTTTGAAGACAGGCCGGGATGATTTCTGAGATTTTCAGTGCCGGGCATACCTCCGGGAAGAATGATCATATCCAGAGAATCAAAATCCACCTGGGAAAACAATTTGTCAGCCTTTACTGTGATGCCGTGAGACCCCTTCACTTCGGCAGAGTCAGAAATGGAAACCAGATCACATGTGATGCCGGCGCGTCTCAGAAGATCAGCAGGTGTAAGAGCTTCCACCTCTTCAAAACCTTCGCCGAGAAAAATAGCTGTGTAAGACATAATTTACCTCCTTAAGAAAAAATATTTAAAAGTGACGGAAACAATAAAGCAGATTACTGGTCTATAAAAAAACAAACGACCATAAATGGCCGTTTATCAGCAGATCAGGTTGAGATGGGAGATTTATCGGGCAAACCGGCTTTCCTGGGATAATAGTCCGGTGTGTCTGAAATCTTATCCACGATAACAAGTGATCTGCCTTCATCGGTGTCGGGAAGAGTGTATTTAACTATGTGGACAGGATATTTACCCCCCAACAGTTTAACTGCTCTCTTAGAGGACTGGACTTCGTTTTCAATGCCAAAGCCTTTGTAATAAACCGCCTGCCCACCCAGTTTCACATAGGGAAGGGTATATTCAGTGAGCACAGGTAGTTTAGCCACGGCCCTGGAAATACAGACATCGTAATATTCCCTTCGGCCGGTCCTCTTTCCGAAATCCTCTGCCCTGCTGTGCAGAACTTCCACATTTCTGAATCCGAGTTCGTCCACCAATCTCAAGAGAAATCTGCAGCGTTTTTCAAGAGAATCCACAAGGGTGAGTTTGATCTCAGGAAACATTATCCTGAGAGGTATTCCGGGGAAACCTGCCCCCGTTCCCATATCCAGCACAGTGAAAGATTCATCGAGACTTTTGTTCAGATATTTCTCTCCTTTAACAAGGCAGATAGAATCAATGAAGTGACGGCTGATCATTTCATCTTCTTCAGTGATCCTGGTCAGGTTCATGACACTGTTCCACTCCAGGACCATATTCTCAAACAAGGCAAACTTATCAAGCTGCTCATCTGTGATCTCGATATGCAGCTGCATGCATCTGTATATAAATTTTTCTCTGGAAACCTGTTTCATGTAAGTGTATCCACCCGGGTAAAATATCTGCACATATAAAGCAATAATAGCTGAAATTATGGTTATTTACAACAAATCCGGATTCTTTGCTTTTAAGTAAACCAGTAACACGGAAATATCCGCCGGAGAGACACCTGTTGTGCGCATTGCCTGCCCCACGGAATGAGGCCTTAATTTTTTCAGGTTCTGTCTGGCTTCGATCCGGAGATTCAACACATCATCGTAATCGATATCATCCGGAATCAGCCTGTTCTCCATTTTCTTGAAGGACTTAACTTCCCTCATTTCCCTTTCGATATAACCGCGGTATTTGATCCCGATACTGACCTGTTCTTGCACATCCTCCGGAAGATCGGGTCTGTCCTCATCTATCGCAGACAATATTTCATAAGTCATTTCAGGTCTGGCCAAAACCTCGGACAAGGTGGATCCGGTCTTCAGGGGAGAAGAACCATTATCAGACAAAAAAGAATTTACTTTTTGATTGGCACCCAGTACGGTTTTATCAAGCCTGTCCATCTCATCCAGGATCATTTTTTCCTTTTTCAAAGTTTTTTCATATTTTTCGTCGGATACAAGCCCGGCCTCATGCCCGGCTGCTCTGAGTCTGAGATCTGCGTTGTCCTGCCTGAGGAGAAGCCTGTACTCAGCCCGGCTGGTCATCATCCTGTATGGTTCCGTGTTTTCTTTTGTCACAAGATCATCGATCAGAACTCCGATGTAACCCTGATCCCTTCGGATGATGATGGGTTCCCTGTCCTGAAGATATCGGACTGCGTTTATTCCCGCGATCAGTCCCTGGGCTGCCGCCTCTTCATACCCTGAGGAACCGTTGAACTGACCGGCACTGTAAAGACCTTTAATATTTTTAATAGCCAGTGAAAGATCAAGCTGTCCCGGGCATAGGCAATCATACTCTATGGCGTAGGCGTTTCTCACGATCTTCACATTTTCGAGACCCGGAACTGTGCGGTACATCTGCAGCTGCACATCTTCCGGCATGGAACTGGACATTCCGTCCACATATATCTCGTCGGTGTAATCCCCCTCAGGCTCAAGAAATACCTGATGCCTGTCTTTTGAAGCGAACTTCACCACCTTGTCTTCGATGGATGGACAATACCTTGGCCCCGTGCCTTCAATGATCCCCGCATAAATGGGAGATCTGTCTAAGTTTGCCCTTATTATCTCGTGAGTCTTTTCGTTTGTATAAGTGAGATAGCAGGACCTTTGCGGTTTCTGGACCTCTGCGGGATCCGTGTCAAAGGAAAAAGGGATAACCCTGTCATCTCCCTTCTGTTCGACGCACTTGGAAAAATCCACAGTCTTGCCATCCATGCGGGCAGGGGTGCCGGTCTTGAAACGCCTGAGTTTTACTCCGGCTTTTTCAAGAGATGCGGAAAAATGGGTGGAGGCCATAAGTCCGTTTGGACCGGTGTAGGTTATGGCTTCTCCGCAAAGACATCTGGCGTTCAGATAAACCCCGGAACATATGACACAGGCGCGGCACATATATGTGATCCCGGTGTATATCCTGACCCCCGTGACCTTTCCGTCCTCAACTAAAAGTTCTGAGACTTCAGCCTGCTTGATGGTAAGGTTTTCCTGATTTTCCAGCACATGTCTCATCTCATGGGAATAGGTTGATTTATCAGCCTGGGCCCGGAGAGAGTGGACTGCAGGACCCTTGGAAGTGCCCAGCATACGAGATTGTATGAATGTGCGGTCGATGACATGTCCCATCTCACCGCCCATGGCATCGATCTCTCTCACCAGATGACCCTTTGATGAACCGCCTATATTGGGATTGCATGGCATAAGTGCAATGGAATCGGCGCTGACAGTGAAAACAACCGTATCAAAACCAAGCCTCGCGCAGGCAAGCGCTGCCTCACAGCCCGCGTGACCGGCACCGATAATGCATATATCCGTATTGATAGTGGCACCTGCCATCTGTCTCTCCTTCCCGGTTATTCCTTCCCGGTTATTTTCAGAGCGATATCTTATTTTTTTCACAAATGTGCTCTGATAAAAGGTATCATCCGTTGTTCTTCTGTACAGATCCGCCGGCTTTTATGCCGAAGTGGTCTCTTTGTATCTTGAGCCCTTATTTGCCGAAGCAAAAACTGCTGAAGATCTCATCGATCATGTCTTCACCCACTTCTTCCTCAAGAAATTCACTTAATCTGTCGTATGCCTCATATTATGTGTTGAGCCCTTATTTGCCGAGGCAAAAACTGCTGAAGATCTCATCGATTATGTCTTCACCCACTTCTTCCCCAAGGAATTCACTTAATCTGTCGTATGCCTCATATAAATGAGAGACGTAGAGATCTTCGGTA
>JAILIO010000121.1 GCA_024695225.1 Lachnospiraceae bacterium | reverse complement strand
GCTGCCCTCAACCCTGAAGGAGACAGAATCCGTTGTCTCGGAAAAGCCTGACACCGTTGTACCCGGCACGGACTCGTACATGAACATCCCATTCTTTTCCAGCTTTGTTATGCCGGAGAATGTCTTCACCTTATAGACATCCCCGCCCTTTTCAAAGCCGTCGAGTTTTTTCTTCTCCGGCAGTAGATGATCCCCAAACCCCAGGGAACCATTGTCTTCCAGACGAATAAGATCTGTAACTTCAGCCATTCCGATACCTCCGCTTGTTGTATGTCATCCGCTCCTCAAAACCGGCAAATGATGCAGGCACTGCTGCACATTGACGGACAAAGGGTTCATTCCCCCTTATGTTCAAAACAAACTTTTCCTTTTCTGTATGTGACTCTCACATCGTCACCCTTTGACACCCTTCCGGAGAGGATCTCCTCCGCAAGGGGATCTTCGATCTCGGTCTGGATGGCTCTCTTGAGAGGCCTGGCCCCCATCTTGGGATCGGAGTATTTTTCGATTATGTGTTTCCTGAGAGACGCAGATATGCTGAGCCTTATGTCCATCTGTTTCTCACATCTGTCCGAAAGTTCCCGGGCCAGAAGCTTCATGATGTCAGACAGGTCCTTTTCTCCCAGGGCGTGGAACACCATTATCTCATCTATCCTGTTTATAAATTCAGGTCTGAACAGTTTCTTGACCTCTTCCATTACGGAAGACTTCATGTGTTCATAGTCCTGTTTTGCGGATGTCCCGGCGCCGAATCCCAGGTTCTTCGGAGAGACTATCCTCTGGGCACCGGCGTTGCTGGTCATGATGATGACAGTGTTCCTGAAACTGACCTTCCTGCCTTTCGAATCGGTTATATGACCGTCGTCCAGCACCTGGAGCAGCACATTGAACACATCGGGGTGGGCCTTCTCCACCTCGTCGAAGAGCACGACGGAATAGGGGTGTCTGCGGACTTTCTCTGAAAGCTGTCCTCCCTCGTCATACCCCACATAACCCGGAGGTGAACCGATCATTTTGGATACGGAATGCCCCTCCATATATTCAGACATGTCCACTCTGATAAGGGAATCCCGGGTGCCGAAAAGTGTTTCCGCAAGAGCCTTTGAAAGCTCCGTCTTCCCGACGCCTGTGGGACCCAAAAACAGGAAGGAGCCTGTGGGTCTCTTGGGATCCTGGAGCCCCGTGCGTCCCCTCCTGATAGACCTGGCGAGAGCGCTCACAGCTTCATCCTGGCCTATGACCCTGCTGTGCAGTTCATCTTCAAGCCGCAGAAGCTTTTCGCTCTCCTTTTCAGACAGTTTTTCCACGGGGATCTTCGTCCATGTGGAAACCACCCTGGCTATGTCGTCTTCATTTACAAACAGTTCTTTCTTTTCCCGGGACTTTGCGGAGACTCTCTTTTTGTCTCTCCGGGCTGAAAGCTTGTCCTGCTCTCTCTTCAGTTCGCCGGCTCTGGCGAAATCCTCTTCCCTGATGGCTTTCTCCATCATCAGGTCGATCTCATTTATCTCTTTTTCCAGGGAGTCCTCACCGGATGTGTTCTTCACCGCCTTAAGCCTTACTGCGGCGCAGGCCTCGTCCAAAAGGTCTATCGCTTTGTCCGGCAGCATCCTGTCATTTATGTATCTGGAGGAAAGGGTGACCGTGGCTTCAAGCGCCTCCGGGGTGACAGTCACTCCGTGATATTCTTCGTATTTTTGACAGACACCTTTCACTATGTCCAGAGCATGCTCACTGTCCGGTTCTTCCACCAGGACCGGCTGGAATCTCCGCTCGAGAGCGGCGTCCTTCTCGATATACCTGCGGTACTCGGAGACTGTTGTAGCTCCCACAAGCTGTATCTCGCCCCTGGCGAGGGAGGGTTTCAGTATGTTTGAGGCATCGATTGATCCCTCGGCTCCCCCTGCCCCTATGACCGTGTGTATCTCATCCAGGAACAGGATCACATCCCCGTCATCCTGGACCTCTTTTATCACGCGTTTGATCCTCTCTTCAAACTCTCCGCGGTACTTGCTCCCGGCCACCATACCGGCCAGGTCAAGGGTGAGAAGCCTCTTCCCCTGAATGGTAAAAGGCACGGTTCCTGAGACTATCCTGGAGGCAAGGCTCTCCACTATGGCAGTTTTTCCCACACCGGGCTCCCCTATCAGGCAGGGATTGTTCTTTGTCCTCCTGCTGAGGATATTGATCACCCGGTTGATCTCATCCTGGCGGCCTATCACGGGATCCAGCCTGCCGTCCCTCGCCAGGGCCGTGAGATCCCTGCTGTAAAGTTCCAGCATGGACTGTCCCTGCTTTGAACGGGAGGCCTGTTTTGAATGTTCCGCACGGTACTTTGATATATCTGCGCCTGCTGCCACCAGAGCGTCTGTCAGTATCTTCCGGACAGGTGCCCCCATTGCGCTCAGCACGCGGACTGCGATGTTGTCATTGTCCTCCAGGAGGGCTATCAGGATATGGTCTGTGCCGATCTTGGTGCCCGTGTATCTGCCTGCTATCTTTCCGGACTCTTCCAGGATCTTTCTCATGCGAGGAGAATAACCTCTCCTTTCGATGACCTCAACCTCCGTTCCGGAGGACAGGACCTTCCGCATGAGTTCTTCAAGTCTTTCGCTCTCCACCCCGTTCTCGTGAAGAACGCTGGCAGCAACAGACCCCTCGGTCTCACAGAGACCGAGGAGCATGTGTTCAGTACCGGTGTAGTTCTGACCGAGCCGCTTTGCAGCTTCCCCCGCTTTTTTAAGGGCAGTCCTTGCAGTCGGGGTATATTCAGTTCCTTCCATCAATTGTTGTTCTTATCTCCATCCAGATCCAGGAACTCGTATGCAAGATCGTCATCCGGCTCTTCCACAGGTTTTCTCCTGGAATTATCAGGGGCTTCCCTGCGAGGGGCGCGGTCGGGAGCGCCATCATTCCTGCGCACGGGGCGGGGTCCGTTTCCCTGCTGCCTTGCGGGCTCATCGTATCTGTCTCCGCCTTCACGGGTGCGTTTGGGAGCTCTTCCCCTTCTGTCGCCCTGATCTGCCTGACCTCTCTCGGGGCTCCTCACAGGAGCAGCCTTTCTTGCTCCGTCTTCGCGGGCTCTTGCATCCTCACGGGGACGGGCCTGTGCTCTCCTGTCCGTGTTTTCATCTCTGTCGTAGCTGTCGTCCTGGGCAGCCTGTCTTCTGGGCTTGGGGCCAGCTGCGGCTCTGCCTCTGTCAGTTCCTCCGCCGTTTTCCCCTGCTCTGCGGGGAGCCCTTCTGTCGTCTGCAGCCCCCCTGCTGTCTCTCTGTCCGCCATTGTTTCTGGCAGGCACGGGGCCGCCGTAACCGCCGTCTGCATAGTCGTCATCGTCATAGCCTTCCCTTACCTTCATCACGATGAGAAGCACTGCAAGGATGGCTGCGATCACTCCCAGCACTATGCATATGATCTTAAGATTTCTTATCTGAGCGGCGGCCTTGTCGTTCTCCTGCCCCTTCTCCGTCACATATGTGAGCAGTTCCTGTATCTTTACCTTCTTGCCGTCCACATTGTCATAGAAATAAGGGATCTCCGCTCCTGTCTCATCCACCTCGTAAACGATCTCGTAATCTGCATCGCCGTATGCCGTAACAGGTCCCGTTGCCACTTCCGTCTGTGCTTCGGCGGTTTCTTCCGAAGCGGCGACGGTCTCTGTGTCTGCAGAGGCTGCAGCGCTTGCCACAACAGAGCCCACTGTGACCACATCTTCCCTGATATATCCGCCCTGGCTGTTTCCGGTGCCGTCCACTATGGCGTAGTACCATGTCTTGGAATCATTTCCCGTGATGGTGCCGTAGGCTGTAAGATTGCTGCCGCTTGAAAGTGACACAACCTTCCCGGAGCTGGTGGACGCCTGGGATCTCAGATTGGTATTGTTTGCTTTTACACTCAGGGTCGTGGGATCCATGGCTGTCACGCCTGCAGGCAGCTCTCCGTTTGCCACATCGGTTACAACTGAAGTTCCTGTGGAACTGGATTTTGTCGCATTGGTAGCAGCCGGCGAATCCGCAGCAGGAGCCTTGGTGGTAGTAGTGGCAGCTGTGTTGGTGGTAGCAGCGGCTGTGGTTGTCGTGGTTGTTGTATTCGATGCCTCCGCGGTATTTTCCGTCTTGTTCTCAGT
>JAILIO010000300.1 GCA_024695225.1 Lachnospiraceae bacterium | reverse complement strand
GTTTGTCAGCTGTTTGTAAGCTTATAGTAGGCAGTCCACACTGCGTATTCCGTTCCCTTATCGCTGTTCTCGTTCTGGGTCACGGTTATGACAAGTTCCCCGTCCACGATCTTTGCCTCCAGCTGATCCTCATTATCCCCTTCTCCGATTATGTAGCACCCATCATCCCCTGAATAGGCTCCTATTTTGAAAGTGTTTTCGTAATCATCGTTTGAGATCCCGGCGGTCTGTTCCTTTGTGAACTCTATCCAGGAACCTTCCACAGGATCTTCTCTCTCTCCGTCCCCGGCATCCATGGCACTCTGTCTCCAGAACCCGATAAAAGGGGTATAGCCCTTTGAATAAAAGCTGACAGCCTTTGTCCAGTCAGGTCCTGTGATGGTCTGGGCAGTGGAACTTTTGCTCAGCGGAACCCGGATATAGTACATGTCCAGGAATCTGTAGGACTGTCTCCAGCCGTAATCCTCCCCAGATGCCCTCTCCGAGGATGCCACCAGGAGATAGGCCGAATCACCTGCGACCTCAGCTGCCTGGAGTCTCAGACGATCCCTGTCCATCCATGGCAGGAAATTTTCCACAAGGGTGGTGCTTCCGCTCTGGGCCTTGTACCAAAGGAGACTCCCGTAATACGATCCGGACAGGCCCACCTCCCCGGGGAGCATGCTCACATAACTTACGTTTCCGTTATTCACCACAATCTTGGGGACCTCGTATTCAGAGACCGATCTCATAAGAGTCTGGTTGTAACCCTGCTGTATCAGACTGAAGGAATCCTGTTTTCCCACCTCACCTCTTATGATCATATAGTCAGCCAGGGCTGCCATATTGCCTTCATACCAGGCAACCACACAGTAAACCCCGGTGCCATCCGTGACAAACTGTTTGACCTCAGGCATGCCGTAGGTGCACTCCTTTGGTATTGCCCCAATGGTTGTCACGGTTTTTCCGTCATTGCTGCAAAGCAGAGCGGTGCCGTTTTTTACATACAGATATACAGCACTCCCGCCGGACATCCCGCAGAAATTCACATAACTGTTGTCTTCATAGGGGATGCTGTAGAGCATTTCGCCCTTATTTCCATATATCTCAAGGAGATCTGCCCCCTCGTATTTCCAGAGCGCTATGTACTGCCCGTCATCCGACACAGCGGCGACCCTGCCCTTCCCCAGGATGTTCATGGTGCCGTCCAGAGAAACCGTGCAAACTCTCTCCCCGTCTCTCCGCACCCGGTCACAGTAGAACCGGTCTCCGCACCAGTACAGTTTTCCGGTGCAGCCGTCGTCGAAGAGCCTGGTCACCTTGCCTGTGCTCTCATCATATCTGCACAGGGTGTTTCCCCCGGTATCTGCGGGGCTGCATTCCACCTTTCCCACATAGGCCCCGTTCTCTTCATTTTTCACGGACATGCAGGACATAAAATCCCCGCCGAGAGCGTACTCCTCAAACGCGTCAGCAGTGTAATCATGGAAATAAATACCGTCGCTCATCTTCACAAAATAGCCGCCGTTATTGTCCATCACCTTTCTGGTCTCCACCGCCTCAACGGTTTCCTTTTTTGCCTCAGATTCTTTGGACTCTTTGGACTCTTTCTTTTCCTTCGTCTCTTCCGTTTCGGACTCCTCAGTCCTCTTGACTATATCTAAGACATTTTTGTCCCTTTTTCGCTCCCGGGTCTCTTCTTCGGTTTCTTCCTCAGATTCCTCCCGGCTTTCAGTCTCCCGCTCTGCTGCGGACTCATCCTCTGCTTTTTTCCCGCAGCCTCCCAGAGCCCCTGCAGAGATGCACAGGGCCAGCAGCGTAAATAATAACCCGGTTTTTATTTTCATGATCCTCTTTCTCATCAGATCTCCTCTCTGTCAGACAGATACATTTTTCTTCTTCCAGTGTCTGAATAAAAGCATGGCAAATACAGCCCCTGCGCCCTCACCCACCACCAGAGCGCTTACCAGCCCGTATTCCCCAAACAAACGGTTCAGCACAAACATCATTGGAATGTAAAACACCAGTTCCCTGAACACTGCATGGACGATAGTGCCTTTCCCGTATCCCACCGCCTGCATGGAGAAGGATGTGCTGTAATTCAAAAACTGCACCGGGGAAGCCAGACATCTGATCCTCATGAAATTTCCCGCAAGGATCACCGTTGTGGCGGCGGCCACCGCATCGTCGCCTGCCCTGGTATTCAAAAAGACAGAACAGACCGGATCCGCAAACAATTCAAAGATCAGAATGGCTGCAAAGGACACCGCAAGCCCTGCCTTCAGAGTGTAAGATATAACTGATGACATCCTCTTGTGGTCGCCGGAGGCATAATTGTATGCCACAAGCGGAAGCATTCCCTGGCAGATCCCGATATTGATGGCATTTGGAAGCCGCTCCGCCTTCATTACTATGCCTATGGCTGCCAGTTCCAGATCCCCGTGTCCGGATGCCAGGATGTTCAGCACTACATTTGCTATATCAAAGAGTCCTGTCAAAAGTCCCGAAGGAACACCCACGCTGAAGAAGGGTTTGACCTCCCCGAGAGTGAGATTCTTAAGTTCCCTTGGATCCATGCACAGGGGCGAGGTCCTGCTTATCTTAAACATGATCACCAGCAGATAGAGGAAACCTATACAGTTTGATATGAGGGTTGCCAGAGCAGCCCCCAGGACTTCCATGCCTTTGGGCAGAAGTACGAACATGAACAGAGGATCCAGGAGGATATTCAGGACGCCTCCTATGCTGAGTCCCATGGCTGCCTGCCTGGAATATCCCATATTTCTCATAAGGTGTGACATGATCCCGGACAGGATCACCGGCAGGTTTCCCGCAACCACCACTACCATCAGATACTGCCTGGCATATCCCACGGTGTTTTCGGATGCACCGAGAAAATGAAGGAGCGGGTCCATAAAGATACCCACCAGCAGGGAATATAATAATGCGATCCCGATCCCGCCGTAAAACGAAAGAGCGGAAACACATTTAGCCCTGTCACCTCTGCCCTGGCCCATAAGCCTTGCCATAAGGCTTCCTCCCCCGACTCCGAAGAGATTGGAGAAGGATATGGTCATCAAAAAGACCGTAAGGCACAGGGAAACAGCCGCCGTTTTGTAAGCGTCCCCTGTCTGTCCTATGAATATCCCGTCCACAACGCTGTAGATCAGGCTTATTATCTGGCTGACAATGGTGGGGACAGCGAGACTTCTCAGAGCCTGCCCCACAGGCATCTTTTCAAACAGATAACTCTTTGATCTGTCTTCCAATTGTACAAAACCTCTGTTTACAGTTAAATATCAGACCCTGCGATCTCATTATCCCGGGGTGATATCATAATGCCCTTCACATGGCTGTCACATCACAGTTTGCGCATGACGGCTCGTCATCACCGGCATTTTATCTGCAGCACTTCATCTGCAGCATTTCATCTGCAGCATTTCATCTGTATCATTTCATCTGTATCATTTCATCTGTATCATTCCATATGCAGCATTTCATAAGCAGCTTCATATGCGTATGGTGGTCACATTCAGCCCCAGCAGGTTCTGATAATTTACTTTCTTCGCTATACCGACAGCCAGTCTGATACCGACATTTTTGGTCACGTCATTTTCTTTATGTATCTCGGTACGTTTCAGGGGATCAAAGGATCTGCAGTTGTCCCTTATGCGCAGTATGACATCGTCATCCTTATGTACCACTCTGATATCTATATAATTGCCGTTCTTTCCCGGCTCAAAGCCGTGCTCGACCACATTCCCCGCCATCTCTTCAAGGGCAAGTCCCGCAAAGCAGGATCTCCTGTGATCGATCCCTCTCTCACTGCAGAAATCGATGACTCTGCCGGATATTTCAAGGACGCCCTTCATATCCCTGATCTCAATGTCTATGCGCTCGTTCTCACTGGCGCCGAAACTGTCGGGGATCATCAGGAACTCTTCCATATTTTTCGGGAAATGACCGCAGTTTATTATGCAAAAGACCAGTATCACTATCAGACACAGCACTCCGTTCAGGATATTTGCGATATAAAGACCTGTCATCTCAAACCTGGGTATCAGTATAATGGAACAGGCCACCACACCCACTGCGCCGTCGACGATGGGCAGGACTATGGACAGCTTCTTAAGCCTTGCCGCCTGGGCGTAGCCGGTCATCCCCAGGGAGATGACTGCAAGGGGCATGCACAGAGGCAGCAGCAGGAACGCCTTCACTGTCATATCAAAAACCGGATCCGACGGATCCCTGTAAAACATCATGGTAAATGGCTTTGCCATGACAATGATAAATATCGTGACAAGACACTGCAGCATAAGCCCCCGGGTGAGAAATATCTTCATGATGTCCTTCATGGATTTGCGGTCCTCTTCCCCGATGGTGATCCCCAGTATCATCCTGAGCACCGCGCACATCCCGAAGGGAATGGGCCAGAACAGTCCCATCACCGAATTTGATGCGGCAAATGAGGACAATCCCACAGCGCCCACAAACTCCAGTATCAGAGCGTTTACTATCACACAGCGGAACATCTCAAGGAACCTGGATATGGCCCCGGGATAGCCTCGAACGAAAATGCTCTTTGCGTCGGCCAGATTGAATGCTCCTAAAGTGAATCTTAGTTCTGACTTTCCCGAAAGGTAATGGACTGCCATGACCATGCAGAAGAACCAAAGCCCTATGGATGATCCCAGGCCCAGGCCAAAGGTCCCCATCCTGAATATCACCACAAAAACAAAATTCATTGTGGTATTTGCTACGATACAGCACAGGCTTGCTATCATGGTCCGCCTTGTCTGGTTTTCCATTGACAGAAAAGCGAAGAGCTGCTGTCCCAGCACCAGTGCCGGTATCCCTACTGACTGTCCCAGCAGATAACTGTTGAAAGCACTCAGTTCCTCTTGAGTATTCACAAGCACACTAGTGGCGTTGGTCAGCACTGCCACCTCCACCAGTACAGCTGTGATCACTGAAAGCCTGATCGCAAAGGACACATCCACGGAAAACAGTTTCTTGACCTGATCCTTCTGATTTCTCCCCAAAGCTTCCCCCATCATAAGCTGAGACCCGCTGACAAGGACAATGCTCATGGCAAAGAGCAAATGATTCATAGGTGCATAAAGACCAAGTGCGCTCATGGCAGTCTTTCCTATGAAGTTGCTGGCAAAAAGCGTGTCCACAATGGAATTGAGGGTGTTGATCACAAGGAGCATAACCTGAAAAGGCAGCAGCCTGAAAAACAGTTTTGAAAGCAGTTCATAATCTGTAAGGAAACTTACTTTCTTCATATCTTTTCTCCTTTTTTGAAGATCTCCTCTTTTTGCTCTTATTATCAAATATGACTGTACATATATTGCAGACACATGTACTTCTTCAGGCTCATATGTTTTTTCATGTGTTTTTCACATGTGTTTACAGGCACATACTTGTTTATTGTAACACGATTCACTCCATTATGCCCAAAGTTTTAAATGGCCGGTCTATGCCGACCGGCCCCGAATATACTGTTATGAGTTTTTCCGCAGCGATAAAAGCCAGGCGGTGATATGCATTGCCTGGGGGAACTCCCCCTCAGATATCATTTTTTCTATATCCTCCCCGCTGTAGGTTTGGACATTCAGAAACTCCATCTCGTCCAGTGACTGTCCTGATATCTTTCTGCAGCCCCGGGCCATGAAAATATGGGCGTAATTGTCGGCGATGGTAGCATTTGAGGGAACGGTCAAAAGATGTTTCCAGTCATCCGAACTGTAACCGGTTTCCTCCATGAGTTCTCTTTTTGCGGCTTCCAATGCATCTTCGGAAGACATGTCCTCATTTCCGCCGTACTCTTTGCCGTCCTTTCGCTCGATGCCGCCTGCGGGGAACTCGATGGTGACCCTCCCTATCCCCTGGCGGTACTGTCTTACGCAGATATATCTGCCCTCCGTATCTGAGGCCACGATCACAACATAATTCCTTCTGCTGTACGTGTAGAAAGGTTCATATATCTTTCCGTTGGGGAACCTGTAGGCTGTCTTTCTGAAATCGATCCACTCATCCTGAACGATG
>JAILIO010000116.1 GCA_024695225.1 Lachnospiraceae bacterium | reverse complement strand
GGGGACTGCAGCCTTTATGTCGAGATAATTGTACACTTCCCCGTTCAGCACCAGGGTCAGTCTTCCGCTGGGATCGTGCATGGGCTCGTGACCGGAAGAGGAGAGATCCATTATGGACAGCCTTCTGTGAGCCATCCCGATGGAATAAAAACCGGGAGCCAGCCCCATCTCAGTTCCGAAATCGTCAGGACCCCGCTCCTTCATGGTGTCGTTCATGCGGATCAGATCCTCCATGACGACATTTTCTCGTGTATAGAATCCGCAGATGCCGCACATAAAACCTGCTTTCAGAGAAGTTTTACTTCCGTGTCAAACCGGTCCCTGTATTCACTAAAGTCTTTACATTCGCAGTCTATGGAATCGATCATGACCGAATATTTCTCACGGACAAGTGATCTGTAGTTATCGAAATTGTCATAGCCCTTCCTCGTCCAGGCAAAGGGATGCACCAGTATCTGCACCTTCTTGTGGGCATTCAGCGTCTCTTTGTCGGGATATCCGTAGCGCCAGATATGATTGGCGTCTGACAGATATTTTACGGGAAGCACCGTATCCGGTATGGTGTTCTCATTGAAGGTGAAAAAGTCATCCTGGTATGCGTTGATCAGGTTGTCGAAGTGGAGATCGGCCCTCAGCACATCCGGTGAGGGGCGGTGTATGGAAAATGTGTCCACTTTGAAACCGAACATCTCGCTCAGGATCCCTGCCTCTTTCACGATCTGCTTCCTGATGGCATCCATGTCAGTGAGACCGTTCAGGGCAAAATGAAGCCCTATGTGTTCACCTCTCTCATGCATATCCTTTACCATGTCCATATTTCTGCGGGACAGGATGTTGTATGAGTTGTTGGTCCACTGGAAGAAAAATGTGCTGGTGAAGTCCATGGAGCGCTCCACTTTTGAAAGCTCGTAGGCGCGCTCCACACTGTATTCAACGTCATGGCGCATGATGATCCAGCTGTCTTTGGACATAGCCTCACGGTAGGAGCAGGAAAGGCCTGTCTCCTGGATCGCGCTGATCATTCTTCTGTAATCGTCAAATGAAAACATCGGTAATTACTCTAACAGAAAAAAGGGCGCAATTCAAGAGTACCGTGGGTCAGGGCTCTATTATATTGAAGTCGCCTCTGGCACCGCCGGAGAACATATTGAGGCTTGCGATGAGCTTGTCCAGCTGCGCTTCGTCCCCGGTGATCTCTGAAACTTTTTTCAGGGGATCGCTCTTGCCTGAAGTCATGGTGAGCAGTGCTTTCTGAGGGCACTTCACCGTGGCGGCAGGTTCTGAACCAAGGGTTCCTTTTGCGTAGAGCAGTGCACCGTATCTGACGCACAGGGTATAGGTCTCTTTCGTATCTGTCAGATCAAACTGAATGCAGAAGTCCTCATCCGCCATCTCTTCTTTGTTCATCAGGATGCCCATATAGTCAAAGGTCATTTCGGGAGTCAGATGGGCCATCAGGCTGCTGGTCCCGCCGCTGGTGTTTTTCAGGTTTGCGGTCTGATTGCCCTCCCTGAGTTCAAGGGCAGCTGTCAGGTAGCAGTTCCTCCAGGTGCCGGACTCCGCCTGGTATCCCAGCTGTTCCATGGCGTCGGCGCAGAGATTTCTGGCGTTTTGGTTGGAGGGATCTGCAAACACGATCATGTTTGTGAATTCCGCCACCCACTGGTATTCACCCTTTTCATACTCTTCCTGAGCTTTTTTCAGGGCTTCATCAACCCCTCCCAGCTCCAGATATTCCACCCATTTCTTCGCGCTTTCTTCCGGGGTGAGCTTTGCCAGGTTTATGGGATTTGCATCGTACCACCCCATGTATTTCTGGTAGACTGCCTTTGAGTCATGGGCCACAGTCCCGTAGTACTGGCGGGTATACCAGTTCTTCTCAAGTCCCGCGGGAAGCTTTATGGTGTTTGCGATCTCGGTGGATGTGTCACCGAGATTGATCCTGGTCAGGGTCTCGTCATTTATGTACTTGTAAATGGCGGCAGTGTTTATCATATAGTCCTTTATCTCATCCTGCCCCCAGTGAGGCCAGTTGTGGGACTGGAAGGACACTTCCGTCTTGTCCCCGTACAGGGAGACCGCCTCCATTATGTATTCCGCCCAGGCGTTACCGTCCCTGACTTCTGCACCCCTCAGGGTGTACAGATTGTGGAGAGTGGTGGTGCAGTTCTCAGCCAGCCACAGGGCTTTCTTTTGAGGGAAATAAGCGTTCATTTCCGCAGGGGCCTCTGTGCCGGGGGTCATCTGAAATTCTATCTCAACTCCGTCTATGGTCATCTTTTCGCCGGTTTCCTTTATCTCGTAG
>JAILIO010000296.1 GCA_024695225.1 Lachnospiraceae bacterium | reverse complement strand
GACCACCTTCACAAGGCTCCTGAACTCGTTTGACAGGCTCCCCTCGGACCCGGTCATCAGATATTTCACGGAGAAAAGAGCGTCTGTTAGAGGGGTTGAACCGTCGTAGCTGTAATATACCTTGCTGGTCCCGAGCCCCAGGTCTTCGTACAGATCCTCCACCCCGGCGTTGGCAGTGCTTGAAAACACGCTGGCCCCCATGTAGCCCGAAAGGCATGCGTCGTTTTTGGTGGTCCTGTCGGTCTGGTCTATCCTCCAGAAGGAATCGTCAATGCCCTCCAGATACGTCACAGCAGCCTCCCGGGCCTTCCAGTTTTTCATATATTTCGTGCGGCTCGTGGTGGCGACGGAGGTGCAGGTGGTGTTGGTAAAGACTTCCGCGATCACCATGACGGCGGTAAAGACATAGGCCACGGAGCGGGGTCTGCCTCCGCTCCGGTAAGTCATAAACATGAAAAAGTAGAACAATATAAAGAGACCGCTCACAAGGAAGGCCAGATTCGACTCAAAATCCTCCTTGGGATCCGCAAAGAAATACCCGAGAACCAGCACTGCCTCCGCTATGGCAAAGCAGATGCAGCCTCTGACAAGGCCTATATTCTTCCTGTGGAGCCAGGTCTCATAGCAGCAGGTTATCATAACCGCAATGTACATAAATGACTGCCTGGCAGGGAGGGAATCCGGATAATTAAAACCGTGCCAGATATAACTCATTATATTGTTGGAAAAACTGAATATGAAGAATGCGATCAGCAGTGTAAAACATATCTTTTTCTTGAGATTCACCCTCCTGTCGGAGAGCCACAGGGGTATCATAAAGAGAGCGCACACCCCGCAGTAAATATTTGGCCAGTGGTCATTTTTAAGTTCTATGTCCACGTTCACGGCGTGACGGCTTATTATATCCAAAGGATTCATATATAGCTTGAAATTGTCCGGAAGGTCCAGCACGCTCTTCCCCACAAAATCCGTGCCGGAGAGGGCCGCCACCCCCGGTATGGTGATCACGCAGGAGATCAGGGCAGCTATGAGGGAGCAGATGAAGAACCTCCAAAGGGCCTTGAACCTGGCGCCCATCCCTCTCAAAAGCACCATCCGTATGATGAAATACAGCACCAGGAAGTAGGCGATCAGCATGGTTATGTAATAATTTGTCAGGGCGCAGAGAGCCAGCGATACGGTGTAAAGCCTGAAACCCCTGCCGGTCACAAGCTTTTCAAACCCCAGCATCACCAGGGGAAACAGCAGCACCCCGTCCAGCCACATGATGTTCCAGTTGTAGGCTGCCATAAACCCCGAGAGGGAATAAAAGAGTGAAAAGAAGGAAACATCCACCGTGCGCCTGCCGAAATGTTCCATCAGATACCAGGAAAAAGACGAGGCGGAGAGGGAGAGCTTTACTATGATCATGGCGGTCATTACTTCAATAAGGGCTTTTTCAGGGAACAGCACCGTCAGAAGCGCCATGGGGCTTGCGGTGTAATAGGCCTGTACCGCCCGGAAATCAGAGCCGAGGCCGATGTTCCAGGAGAAGGAAAGCCCCTGTCCCGACAGGAGTTTTCTCCTGAGTTCGGCGTAAAAAGCCAGATACTGGTTATAAAAATCCGTGCGCATAAAATCCCTGTCGCCGAAGGGCCAGATTCCCCTTTCGACGACAATGGCCATCATTATACAGAAAGTCAGCATGAAAGAGAGTGCGAGGATAAATCTCTTACTCTTCCTCTCCTCCAAAAATTCTGTAATATTCCACAATTGCGTAATCAGATAATCCCTCTTTAACATCCTCGTAAAGATATATCTCCCCACTTTTGTCAGACACTCTCTTCGCGCTTATCACAGGATAATCCTCCATCTGTTCCAGGAGGAAATCCTGATAAGGGGAAAGCGATATGCCCGCGCTTCTGAACGCGATGGATGACAGGAAATTGGCGCTGGTATCCAGGCCGCACTCCTCTTTTATATCATAATTTGCCCATATGAGAAAAGGCACCTTGTATCTGTCGCAGTTCTGCGCCATGGTCAGGCTCCCGGAAGATACCCCGTTCAGTTTCCAAACCGGATCCGCAACGGAATCCGCAGGCTGGTGGTCTCCAAAGAACACAACCACCGTCTCTTCCTCTTCATTTTCAAAATATTCCAGAAGTTCCTTGAGCGCTGCATCCGTCTCCTTCATAAGGGACAGGTACATATTTACGGAAGCGTCGCTGTCAATGCCGGAAATATGGACGTCAGGCTTGAAATTCCCGTATTTCTTCGTATAAGGACTGTGATTCTGCATGGTCACATTGAATATGAACTGCGGTTTCCCGGTCTCTTCCCGGTTTTTTTCAAAAACATCCTTGATCATGCCAAAATCCGAGAGGTCGCTTACATACTCCCTGATGAGCCCGTAAAAGCCCTGCTTTTTGAAATCATCTTCAAAATAAACATTGTCAAAGCCAAACCACCCGTACACCTTGTCCCTGTTCCATCCTCCCGGGCGGTATGGATGCATGGCAGTGGTCTCATAGCCGGCCTCTTCAAGTTCTGACACAAGGCTTGGCACAGGCCCGCTCATATACTGCTGGTAAGGGATGGAGCCGTCTGTGAGAAAAGCCATGGTGTTTCCCGTGAGAAATTCAAACTCACTGTTCGGGGTATTCCCGCCCTTTACGGACATATTAAGGGTCCCGGTCACCGCATTCTCACCCCCCTGCTGAAGGGAGTGGAGGAAAGGCATGGGGTCTGTATCAGTTTCATAATCCCCCAGGACTTTGAGGTCAGAGAAGGCCTCATCCATGACGACTATTATATTCGGGGTCTTCCCACCCTTTTCAGTGTGCTCATGGGCCTTCAGTATCTCCCTTGCCTTCTCCGGAGAATACCCCTCAGGCACCGAGGGCACCAGGTATTTGAGTTCCATTATGAAGGCGACGAAGGTGCCGTCCCTGTACTGCATGGTATCCGGGGTGAAAAGTTTGTCGTAAAGCCTGTATTTTTTCTGCACCGTATGTTCATCCCACAGGGACAAAAACAAAGCGGAGAGAGCGGCAAATGAAAGCAATGCGCAGGCGATCCTCACAGCTGCCTTTTTTACACTGAAAGGTTTTCCGAGAGACAGCCTTGCAAATATCCATTCGCAAAGGATAAGGGCGATGGACAATACAAGCAATATCACCTGCAGGGGAGACAGGGACCAGTCGTACTCCCCCGCCACAGACATGGCTGTTTTAAAGGACCTGATATCCCAGGGTTCTATGGGCACAGACCTGAACCGGTACACATACATATTGGCGGTTGCAAACAGCATGGAGAAAAATGTGACAGTGATGAGGGATATCCTCTCACTCCCAAAAATCATGAACAAAAGCAACGCTGTCAGATAAAAAACAGCCAAATTCAGGGGCACAGCCCTGAGATACATATATTTAAAAGGGTTTCTGAGCATTGACTCCGAAAGGAGAAAGGATATCCCCGGAGCTGTGAGGAAGAGTATGACGCCCGGGATCATCCCCGATCTTCCGGGATTCACCTTGAAAAACCGCCCCTTGACAGCAGGTTTCGAACCTTCTCCTTCTTTCACATCAGTATCCGGCATTTGTTATTTCCTTATCTCCCGCCTTCCAGAGGGCTGAACATCCGCAGGGCAGCACCAGTCCCGTGGAGGTCACGGGAAGACCTGTCTCATCTGCTTCCGTACATCCTCCGAAAGCCTTCGTGAAGACAGAATCTGCCATGTATTTGAGAGTGCCGCTCTGGAGCCCCGTGGTATATGAATTGATCAGCACAAATAAAGGCTCCTCCGATATAAGCTGCCTTATATCCTGCAAAAGAGGATATATGCTTTTCTCCAGTTTCCACACCTCTCCCCCGGGTCCTCTCCCGTAGGAGGGCGGGTCTAATATCACCGCATCGTATTTATTTTCCCTGCGGATCTCTCTCTTCACAAATTTCATGCAGTCGTCCGTGAGCCACCTGATCCCTGCGTCGGAAAGCCCGGAAAGCGCTGCGTTCTCCTTTGCCCAGGTGACCATTCCCTTGGAGGCGTCCACATGGGTGACCTTTGCCCCGGCTGCTGCCGCCGCAAGGGTGGCCCCTCCGGTGTAAGCAAACAGGTTCAGGACCTTCACTTCCCTTCCTGCAGCTGTCCTCTCCCCGATCATGGCCCTTATGGCGTCCCAGTTTACCGCCTGTTCAGGAAACAGGCCGGTGTGCTTGAAGCTGAAGGGCTTTATGGCAAATGTGAGATTTCTGTAGGATACGGTCCATCTCTCCGGCAGGTTCTTTATCTCCCAGGAACCTCCCCCCTTATCGGATCTGTGGTAGTGGGCGTCCGCCTTCTGCCAGAGGCGTCCGCTCTTGTCTCCATCCCAGATGACCTGGGGGTCCGGGCGCACCAGAATATACCGGTCCCATCTCTCCAGCTTCTCTCCATCCGCCGTATCTATTACTTCAAAGTCAGTCCATTTGTCAGATATTCTCATGTCAGACCACCGGAAATAAGCCTTTCTGTTTTGTTTCTCATCACATCCAAATAAGCCACAGCAATATCCATCCCGCGCTCACCGCCCCGAAGGTAAAGGGTATGCCGAATTTCATGAATTCTGCGGGTTTTACCTCAAAGCCTGCCTTCCTCAGTATCCCTGTCCCCGCAATGTTTGCGGATGCCCCTATGGGAGTTATGTTTCCCCCGAGGGTGGCCCCCACAAGGAGTCCGAAATACAGAAGGTTAGGGGGCACAGCAGTGCCGGCCGCAGAAAGGCTTCTGGCAACCACCGCCACCACCGGCAGCATTGTTGCTGTGTAGGGTATGTTGTCGATAAACGCGGATACCGCAACAGACATCCAGACTATGACTGAATAGACAAAGAAAACAGATGCTCTGCTGCCGTTCCCGGAAAGTTTCGCTATACACTCTCCGATATAATCAATGATCCCTGCCCGGGTTATTGCCCCGATTATGATAAAGAGACCTGTCAGCAAGAGCAGTGTATAGTAATCCAGCTCCATTAAGGCTTTCTTCAGGGCCCCTGTATTCCTGTCCAGCGCCATCCTTCTCACAATGCCGATCACAAAGTATGTGATGCAGATCAGGCCGTTTGTTATCTCAGGCTTGTACAGCTGTCCCGGCGCTGCGTTTTCCTTATAGGGGATGAAGGATGCTATGATCAGGGTCAGCACTGTCAGCACCAGGAGCAGAGCGGGGAACTTGTCCTCCACCACCGCCTTGTCCTTCTCCTCTATCTTCTGGTTGTATTTCCTGAACATGAAAAGCATTATCAAAACAGACACGACTGCCCCTGCCTCTGTGACCCAGAACATGCCCGGCTTTCCGTCCACCACGAAGAAATCCATGAAATCCAGATTGGCTGCTTTGCTGAGAAGGATTGAGGTGGTATCCCCCACAAGAGTGGCAGCTCCCTGGAGGTTTGAGGACAGGGAGATGGAAATGATCACCGGCACCGGGGATATCTTAAGCTTTGTACACACCGCCAGGGCAACCGGGGCGATCATTAGAACAGTGGCAACATTGTCCACAAAAGCGGATATGATCCCCGCAAATAAGGACATGACTATGACCATGGACTTCACCGTAGTCACCTTTGACAGCAACATGTCACTCATGAGGACCGGCATGCCGGAATCTATGAAGAGGGATACAGTTCCCATGGTTCCCGCTATCATCATGAGCACATTCCAGTCGATCTCACCCAGGGCTTCCAGGGGGGTGTATGAAAACTCAGGAAACACTCCGAGAGTACCCACCGCCACAAAAAAAGCGGCTCCCGCAAGAGCTATATAGGGTCTTGCATTCTGGAATATGAAGATACACAGATATATAACAGCAAAGGCTATGGTTGCATAAAGTGTGACTCCGCTCATTTTCCACTCCTTATGAAAGTATTCATTCCTATCAGTCAATTATGCCCAAAAACATCACAAGGCGATATTATAATGCAATTGGTCAAATTACACAAATCAAATATCCGGATATGTATGATCCGGGCATCAGAGTTCAGTACATCATGGTTTTGCCTGACCATATTTAACCCACCGGTATTCTTCGGATCACTATTCCCGGCACCGGCAATTCCCGAACCAATAATTTTTGTAAGATCAAATATCGCACCAATAATTCCCCCACCAATAATTCATTCTTTTATAAACAATTCCCACATCGGATATTTAAGAATCTCGAATCCATGCATAAAAAATCCCCCGGAGAATATCTCTCCGGGGGATCCGTTTAACAGTTCAAAACGTCTTTTATGATCACTCGACGATTGAAACAACCCTTCCTGAACCAACTGTACGTCCGCCTTCACGGATAGCGAAGGTAAGACCCTGCTCCATAGCGATGGGGTGGATGAGCTCGATGGTCATCTCAACATTATCGCCGGGCTGGCACATCTCTGTGCCCTCGGGAAGTGTGATAACACCGGTAACGTCGGTTGTCCTGAAGTAGAACTGAGGACGATAGTTGTTGAAGAAAGGAGTGTGACGTCCGCCTTCATCCTTGGTCAGAACGTAAACCTGAGCGGTAAACTTCTTGTGGCAGGTAACTGTTCCGGGCTTTGCGATAACCTGGCCTCTCTCGATGCCGTCACGGTCAACACCACGAAGGAGCAGACCAACGTTATCACCGGCCATTGCCTCGTCCAGAGTCTTTCTGAACATTTCGATACCGGTTACAACAGACTTGCTGGTCTCTTCCTTGATACCGACTATCTCTATTTCGTCATTGACGTGAAGTGTTCCTCTCTCAACTCTTCCGGTTGCAACAGTACCACGGCCGGAGATTGTGAACACGTCCTCAACAGGCATAAGGAAAGGCTTGTCGGTCTCACGCTGAGGATCGGGAATGTAATCATCAACGGTGCTCATAAGCTCCATGATGGCATCTCCGTACTCCCCTTCGGGATCCTCAAGTGCTTTAAGTGCAGAACCCTTTATGATAGGGCAATCATCAAAGCCTTCCTTCTCAAGCTCTTCGCTGACTTCCATCTCAACCAGCTCGATAAGCTCGGGATCGTCAACCATGTCGCACTTGTTAAGGAAAACAACGATCTTGGGAACACCAACCTGACGTGCAAGAAGGATGTGCTCCTTGGTCTGAGCCATAACACCGTCGGTGGCAGCAACAACCAGGATAGCGCCGTCCATCTGAGCAGCACCGGTGATCATGTTCTTGACATAATCGGCGTGTCCGGGGCAGTCGACGTGAGCATAGTGCCTCTTCTCGGTCTGATACTCAACATGAGCTGTCGAAATGGTTATACCACGGGCTCTTTCTTCGGGAGCTTTGTCGATCTGATCAAAAGCTTCGAATTTGTTACCCTCGACCCTCTTGGAGAGAACGTTGGTGATGGCCGCTGTAAGTGTTGTCTTACCGTGATCGACGTGTCCGATCGTTCCGATATTTACATGCGGTTTAGTTCTGTCAAAATGTTCCTTACCCATTCCTGAATCCTCCTTAATCACGGGCCGTCCAGACCCATAATGAAACAACAAATCACATTATATAGAAAACTCTGTGATTTTTCAACAGTTTTATTTTGCGCCCAGGTTGCTCATAACCTTTTCCTGAACATTCTTGGGCACCTGTTCAAATTTCTCAAAGAACATGGAGTAGTTTCCACGGCCCTGAGTCTTTGAACGAAGGTCTGTGGCGTACCCGAACATCTCTGCAAGGGGCACGAAAGCCTTGACCATCTTTCCGCTGGGGATATCTTCCATTCCCTCGATCCTGCCTCTTCTGGAGTTCACATCTCCGATGACATCTCCGAGATACTCCTCAGGCATTGTAACTTCTACCTTCATAACAGGTTCAAGCAGTACAGGACCGGCCTTCTTCATGGCTTCCTTGAAGCACATGGAACCTGCAATATGGAACGCAAGCTCTGATGAGTCAACCTCGTGGTAAGTGCCATCGTATACATTTGCATGGACGCCCAGCATGGGGAATCCTGCCAGCACACCGGCCTCTGCAGCTTCGCGTATACCGTCTCCCACAGCGGGGATGTACTCCTTGGGTATAGCGCCGCCAACCACTGTGGACTCAAAGGTGAATGTCTCCTCACCGTTGGGATCCATGGGCTCAAACTTGACCTTACAGTGTCCGTACTGTCCACGTCCACCGGACTGCTTTGCGTACTTGTATTCCTGATCCACAGGCTTTGTGAAGGCTTCCTTGTAGGCCACCTGAGGGGCGCCCACATTTGCTTCCACCTTGTATTCCCTGAGAAGTCTGTCCACTATGATCTCCAGGTGGAGCTCACCCATTCCGGCTATGATGGTCTGACCTGTATCCTTGTCTGTATGCGCCCTGAATGTGGGATCTTCCTCAGCAAGCTTTGCAAGAGCGTCGTCCAGTTTTCCCTGGCCCGCCTTCGTCTTGGGCTCTATAGCCAGCTCGATAACGGGATCCGGGAACAC
>JAILIO010000113.1 GCA_024695225.1 Lachnospiraceae bacterium | reverse complement strand
CCATAAACTGTTTAGGTATATCCGATCCCATTCTGCTGCCGGTGCCGCCGGCAAGTACTATAGCTGCAGTTCTCATATTCAATTATCTCCCGAAGAAGCCTTAGAAGCGGAACGCCCAATGTCTGCAGTCTCTCCCGCAGGAACTGCAGTGGCAGGAGCTGGAGCCGTGGCGGCTGGAGCAGGATCTGGAGCTGGAGCTGCGGTGCCGGGTGCTGCAACGGCAGGAGCAGGAGAAGCAGGGGCAGGAGCCGCAGTACCGGATCCATGTCCCGAGCCGAGAGTCAGGCCGGGAACTGCATTCAGATCCAGCCCTGACCTGTAGCCCTTTATATATTCGTAATAGCCCGCAGCCCCGATCATTGCGGCATTATCCGTACACAGCCCGGGGGAGGGCATAAAAAACCGCACGTTTTTATTTTCACACTGGCGTTTCAAGGCGTTTCTGAGGGCGCTGTTGGATGCCACCCCACCTGCAATGGCAAACTTATCTGTCCCTGTGATCTCCATGGCTTCCACCGCCCTGGACACAAGCACATCCACCACTGTAGCCTGGAATGAAGCCGCTATGTCGGAGGCATTTACAGTCTCGCCCTTCATTTTCGCTGCATTCAGGTGATTCAGGACAGAGGACTTTATGCCGCTGAAGCTGAAATCCAGTTCCGAATCCCCCACCTTCGCCCTGGGGAAATGCACTGCTTCAGGGTTTCCTTCAGCTGCCGCCTTGTCTATCTTGGGCCCTCCGGGGTATCCCAGTCCTATGGCGCGGGCCACCTTGTCAAAGGCTTCCCCTGCGGCATCATCCCTGGTGCGGGCCAGCACCTGATACTCACCGTAATCATTTACCATGACCAGATGAGTGTGTCCGCCGGAGACCACCAGGCAGAGAAAAGGCGGTTCCAGGTCTTTATTTTCAATGTAGTTTGCGCTTATATGGCCTTCGATGTGATTTACTCCGACAAGGGGTTTTCCGGCAGCGTAGGCTATAGCCTTTGCCTCTGCCACTCCCACGAGAAGGGCTCCCACCAGCCCGGGGCCGTATGTCACTGCCACAGCAGTCAGATCTTCGAAACTGAGCCCGGCGTCGTCCATGGCCTTGCTGATAACCTGATCGATCTTCTCTATATGGGCTCTGGATGCTATTTCAGGCACCACCCCGCCGTATATGGTATGTAAGGGGATCTGAGAATATATCACATTGGAAAGGACTTCCCTTCCGTTTCTGACTACAGATGCGGCTGTTTCATCACAGGAAGTCTCGATGGCCAGTATAGTCACATCATCCATCGCTGCCTCCCGCATCGTCAGGTACGATCTGAGGAGTGATATCCGGGACGATATTAGGAGCTATGGAAGGAGCGGGCGTCTGTACATCAGCCCCTCCTTCGCCGGCATCATTTCCGCCCGAAGCATTATCGCCCTGTTCAGAGTTATAACTTGTGTTATTTGAAGCGTCGGTTCCCGCCTGCTCCGCCGAAGCCGGAGTCGGCTGAGCGCCGCTCTTGTCATCGTCAGCCACAGGCTGCCAGCCATATATCTTCCAGTGCTGATCCATATCTTTTCTCAGCACATACACAACCTTATAGTTGGACATCTGAGTCCCTATACGTTCCATATAAGTACAATACAGCCTGGAGCATTCATAGCCGTTCTTTTCGAAATAGAAAACATCCACACTGGAAGAAACCTTATATGTAAATATAGAGATATCCGCGCTTTCCTTTGCGGCAATCTCAGCAGAAAGCTGTGTAAGGAAGCTTTCCTCACTGTTCAGCGCCTGAAGATCCGGGTCAAACAGGAGCCGCATCTGACTTGAAAGCATCCGAAGTCTGTCCTCATCGAGGACCTCATTGTACAGGCACTGTTCTAACGAAGCGTAATACCGGACCACCTCTCTGGGAGTGGGAGGGTAATCTGTTTCAAGATTTCTGGAAAGGATCTGGGCGACGGGGTCGGCTGCGACGGTCTCTTCCTCATGTCCGACAGTACCGGTTCTATTGTTCAGGTAGTAATAATACCCCACCACGAGCACAGCGATCACAACCCCCGCGAGAAGAAATCTCACAGGGCTTGAACTTTCCTGTTTTTTCTTTGCTTTTACAGTTTGCGCCATATTTTTAAGCGTTTATGTTTCCTTCAATCACCTTCAAAATTCAATTCGATATGTCTGCCGTCCTTGGCTGCAACCGTATCCGGAAAGATCCTGCGCGCTTCATCCACATATCTTTCAGGGTGGACCAGAGAGGGGCTGTAATGCGTAAGCCACATCTCCGCAGGTTTCGCCTTACAGGCGATGCCTGCTGCCTCTGTAAACGTCATGTGCTTCTTCTCTTCGGCATCCTTTTCCATGCCGGGTTCCCCGTACATCCCTTCACAGACAAAGAGATCTGCTCCTTTTGCATGTTCCAGGATGGATCCTGTAGGTCTGGAGTCTGTGGCATATGTCACACGAAGCCCTTTCCTGGGCGGCCCCAAGACCATATCGGGCGTTATTTTTCTGCCGTCTTCAGTTGTGATCTCATTTCCCTTCTGTAATGGATTCCAGTATTTGAGATCGAGTCCAAGACCTTTCGCCCTTTCCACATCAAACCGTCCTATCCTGTCCACGACCATGGAATAGCCGTAACAAAGGACGTTATGATTTACCTTGAAGGCTTCAAGCCTGAACCCCGGAAATGAGAAGGTTTCTTCGCTTCCTTCTATCTCCATGCAGTTTATATCAAAGGGCAGCGCAGGAGCTATCACTCTCAGAGACTTCACTATGTATGTGAGCCCTTTGGGTCCAATGATCGTGAGAGGCGTCTCCTTTTCTGCGTTCTTCATCGCCAAAAGCATTCCCGGCAGACCGCTTATATGATCCGCGTGAAAATGAGTGATACACATCACGTCTATGGGATTTGGGCTGTATCCGTATTTTCTGAGAGGTATCTGTGTGCCCTCACCGCAATCTATAAGAATACTGGTGCCGTTATATCTCATCAGGAGAGAGGTGAGCCATCTGTTTGGTAGAGGCATCATGCCACCCGTACCCAGCAGACAAACCTCAATCATTTATATTCACTCCCTTTGTCATCCCCTCTTCCTTTATCTTCGGGTGATGAAACAAGCATGTTTAGGATGTTTCAGTTGACTTCCCCCGAAGTTCTCTCCTCTGGTTCCTTATTCATCTGACCAAGCAGGCTTGTTTTCGCTGTTTCAGTCTGCTTCCCCCGAAGTTCTCTCCTCTGGTTCCTTATTCATCTGACCAAGCAGGCTTGTTTTCGCTGTTTCAGTCTGCTTCTCCCTCAAATGTCATCTAAGCCACATCACCAGGGCGTCCTCCTTGGGATCCCGGTAAAATCCGGGTCTTCTGCCCTCTACCACAAATCCGTTCTTTTCATACACGGCTATGGCTGCAAGATTGCTCTCCCTGGTTTCCAGGGTAAATTCCGTCAATCCTCTTTTTCTGCCGTCTTCTATCATATCTTCCAGCAGTTTGGTAGCGATCCCGTTGTTCCTGTAAATACCGTGAACCGCCACATTTGTGATATCCCCCTCGCCGCTTAAAAAGAACAGCGCTGCTCCTCCCAAAAGCCTGCCTTCATCATCTTTTGCCGCATAATACTCGGCTGTTGTCCCTGTCAGTATCTCCTCAAAAGCGCTTCGGGGCCAGGGATGGGCGAAACATTCATTTTCGAGAGCTATGATATCTTCTATATCTGATTCTTTCAATATCTCCGTATGTATATTCATATCGGCTCATCCCCGGCCTGTCTTTTATCAGATTCCACCCGAGGGATGCCCCAGCTTTTCATTTCTCTCTCGTTCAGCCTGGGAAGGCCTTAAATATACGGGCTTATGCTCAAAACCGGAAACGGCCCGTCCCTCTCTCAGGTACTGCTCTCCCAGAACCGCCACACACGACGCCCTCTGCCTGTTCATACCTGCAGGAGCCACATGATAAGGTCTGTCCAAAAGGCTCCTGATCCTATCAAGATATCTGGGGACCCCGTCTCCGAGAAAATAAATAACACCAGTCTCTGAATTGAGTCTCTCCACAAGGTCAGTGATATCCATGGGTCTCTGACTCATTATAGTCCTCATGGACATCCCCTCTCCTGCGCTCTCAAAGGTGTAAATGCCCGTGTAGACCTGATCTCTTCTGGCATCCATCAGTGGCACCACAAGCCCGGTACAGCCCCAGAGATCCGCTGCAATGGCGTCCACAGTGGGCACTCCCGCAACAGGTTTCCCGGTGACCAGAGCCAGCCCCTTTACAGTTGCGGAGCCTATCCTGAGTCCTGTAAATGACCCGGGTCCCTCAGTCACTGCAAAGCAGTCGGCCTCTGCAATGTCGGTATCAGTCATCCTGCAGATCTCTGCCAGCATCGGAAGCAGAGTCTGAGAGTGTGTCTTTTTATATTGGGTGGTGTATTCTGCCAGCAGCACGCCATCTTTTATTATCGCCGCTCCGGCCACCAAGCCCGAGGAATCTATCCCTATAGTCAGCATATATCTTTCATCCCTGAAGCGATGATCTCAAGGCGATCCCCTTCAGCTTTAACCCTTGATCTCCCACATGGCGATCTCACTCAGATCCCGGTCAGTTTTTATCTTTATCCTTTATTATCCTTTATTATCCTTTATCATCCTTTATCCCGGAAACAACGATCCTCCGGTCATCAAGATCAATTCCTTCCACCCGGTCTATATGTATGCGGACACAGTCTTCCGGCAACAGTTCTTCAATCATATCCGCCCACTCGACCACTGTAACGCCTTCGCCGAAAAACATCTCATCGTACCCGATCTCCTCCATTTCCGAAGGATCGGCTATGCGGTAGGCGTCAAAATGATACAGAGGTATCCGCCCCTCATCGTAAGTATTGCAAATGATAAATGTGGGAGAAGTGACCGGGCATCCAATGCCGAGTCCTTTGGCAAACCCCTGGGTAAATGCGGTCTTTCCGGCCCCGAGATCCCCGTAAAGGGCGTACAACTCACCCGCCGACGCTTGTCTGCCAAGCCTCAGACCGAGATCGTAAGTGTCCTCAAAGCCATGAGATATGTATATTTTCCCCTCATCTGTCGCTTCTGTGCACATTTCATTCATTATAACACAAACCAACACAGCGGGCGAGTATAATCTCGTCCGCTGCAGTAAAAGTTTTGATATGTCCTGATTTACGCTTTAGCAGTTACTCCGCTCCTCTTCATGACGGGGCTCACTTTCTTGTAGACCAGCAGCGTCACGATGCTCACAAGGGTTCCCTTGATGATGTTCAGAGGCACAACGGCAAACAGGACAAAGGTCCATATGTTCGTTATCCCGGGGTTCAAAGCAGTGCCCATTTCAATAATAGCGTCCACAGGCATACCGAACATGGCCGCAAAGGCGGGGATCAGGAAGAAAGCGTTCATAAGAGATCCCGCGACTGACATACAAAGGGTTCCCAGGATACATGCCATTCTGGCCCGGCTCTTGGATTTTCCGAAGGAATATACCAGGGAAGCCGGCAGCACCATGCAGCAGCCCACAACGAAATTGGCAAGCTCTCCAACCATGGCTGTGGACGTTCCCTTTATCACCACCTTGAGAATGATCTTTATGAGTTCAGTCATCACCCCGGCCACAGGTCCGAAAGCAAAACCGCAGATAAGGGGCGGAAGCTCGCTGAGATCTATCTTGTAGAAACCCGGGGCAAAGAAAACCGGCAGTTCCACCAGCATGAGAAGGGCTGCGATGGCAGAAAACATTCCTGTCACCACCACTTTTCTGGTGGTCAGGATACGCTCCGTATCACCATTCTTCTTTTTGGAAACTCTCTCTGAGAACCATGCCAGAAGCAGAAACCCCAAGGCAACAAGAAGAAACACGACAATAATAACACCCATTTTCATAATATGATCTCCTTTCATCCTGGCTTTACAGTCGGTTCCGGAATCTGACCGGATCCACCGCTTTCGCGGGTTGCGGACTCTTACCGCCGGCAGGGAATCTCACCCATCCTCGGACAACAATTAGAGGTATATAACACTATGGAGAATTTGTCAATATATGTCTCAGAACAGCCCGGTTATACGGCCCTCAGGTGTCACGTCTATACCGTATGCGGCAGGAACCTTGGGAAGACCCGGCATGGTCATTATGGAACCCATTATGACCACCACAAAGCCCGCCCCGGCGGACACATACACCTCGCGGACAGTCATAGTGTAATCCTGCGGCCTCCCGAGGAGTGAGGGATCATCGGAAAATGAATACTGGGTCTTTGCGATACACACAGGCAGTTTCCCGTATCCCAGCTTTTCAAGCCTCTCTATCTGCTTTTGAACGGCAGGGGATATCTCAACCCTTCCTGCGCCATATATCTTCTTTGCCACAGCTTCGATCTTGTCCCTTATGGGCTCATCGTCCCGGTATGTAAGGGAAAGGGCTGACTTCTTGTTCTCCAGGGTGTAAAGCACCTTTTCAGCCAATTCCATGCCGCCTTCGCCACCTTTTCCCCA
>JAILIO010000286.1 GCA_024695225.1 Lachnospiraceae bacterium | reverse complement strand
CAGCCCCGTTTGCAAACCATTTTGAATGCATTGGGATATCCTTCAGGAACGGATTGTCCATGCGCACAGGCATGGGCTGGTATGTGAGATAACAACTCTCATATGTGGTGTTGTCCGGGGTTTTGTAACGTCTCTTCATCTCCTCCCTTATGAGGGCGGGATCGTAATTGCTGTGCATATAGATACGATTCTGTACATTCTGTATCTCATAGGCCGCAGAGAGGAAATCAGTGTCACCGCTTATCACCGTCCTGCAGGGGAACATGATGGTCCTGCTGCCTCCGGATGTCCATTCGTCGTGGGTTGACCTTCTGGAAATAAAATTCTCTATAGTGATGTCTTCCTGACCGTCATTCACCTTGGACAGATATGTCCTTATCCCCAGGAGCAGCAGATTTGTCATGGACAACTGATGGTTCATGCAGAAATCCATAAGCCATTTGGTGGGCTCCGGTTCAAGCACATAATCTTTGACCTTCACAAACAGTTGATCCCGCTCTATATCTGCTGCCCTGAGCTTTTTGTTTTTATGTTTCTTCCTGGAAGCTTCCAGAACAGAAGTCCCCTGAATGTCTGAATAAAGAGGTTCTCCCAGGGCATCCAGCTGATCATCCCAAAACTTTTTGTCCTTGGCGAAGCGTCTTTCATTGCCGGCTTTCTTGAGATCCGAATCCAGCACCGTCTCAAAGTCCGCAAGTTCTAAAGGATATTCTGCACCGAACCTGTAGTGTGTGTAGAGCTGCATGATATCATTTATCATCACAACCAGCCCGCAGGAATCGATGAGCCTGTGATCCATATGTACGAAAAAACCGTTGTATCCCTCGGGGAGTTTCACCATGACCACATCGCACATAGGTCGGTCGTTTCCATCCATGGTTTCATATGCCCAGTTCTGCATCAGATCATCGGCTGCCTGCATGGTCATTCCCGACAGGTCCTTTAATGGTATATCCCTGGAGTCACGCTTCACAATATACTGCTTTACGTTTCCGTCACTGTCAGGTTTTGTGAAACGCAGTCTCATGCATCCGTATCTTTCGTACTCAAGCTGGATGCACTTTTTCAGAAGTCCGAAGTCGATCCCGGCTCTCAGAGAGGCGACGACACTCACTCCCGAAACCTGCTGGGTCTTGTACTCCCTTATCCATTGATAATGCATGTTCTGAGCCGCGGTAAGCGGATATTCTTTTCTCATGAACACTCTCCTTCCCTGTTTCTTTTCCTGTCTTCATTTGCCAAAGGGGAATTTATCACAGTGAAAACAATAATTCCATACCCTTTCCGGGATAATGAACACTTTGAAAAAATTGACCGGAACTTATCAAACAAAAAATCCGGATGTGTATGATAAACACATCCGGACCGGTTGAAAAAATATAAAAATGTCAAATATCCACTTGTCACATGAGATCAGTGATCATTTTTTCTGAAAAATTCTTTTATTTTCTCCATGTATAGCTCAGGCGCCTCGTAGGAGCAGCACAGATGCCTTGCGCCTTCTATCATCACCAGTTCCTTCTCAGCCCTGCAGAGCCGGTAGTTTATCCTGCTGTTTTCAGGTCCCACATATGTATCCGCGGTTCCATGAAAGAACAGGACCGGACACTCATTTCGCCTAAGTGCCCCGGAAGTATCGGTGTCCTTCATGGCAAACCCGGCAAATATACGGCAGAAAAGATCCACCCTGAAAAGCATAAGCGGGATCCAATGAAAGTGAAATAACCGTGAGGCCATGTCACTAAGCTGGTACTTCATGGAATGAAAACCGCTGTCTGCGATCAGTCCACGGACTTCCCGGGGAAGCCCCTGTCCCGAAGACAGGAGCACGGTGGATGCCCCCATGGACTGGCCGTAGAGATAAACCGGTTTTCTGTCTTTATTTACCTTTTCAAGCCTTTTGATCCAGTCCGTCAGATCGTACTGCTCTTTTGCCCCAAAGGTTATGTATTTTCCTTCACTCTTGCCGCAGCATCTCTGATCAATGAACAAAAGGCTGCATCCCTCATTGTGGAGAGATTCGGCTATATGGGCGATGCTGCCGAAGCTGGTGCCGCGGTATCCATGGCTCAGTATCACAAAGCGTCGCTCATTGGAAGCCCGGTAGAAATATGCATGCAGCTTAAGGCCGTCCCTGCTCTTTATATACCAGTCCTCCATGGGCTGGGCCTTGCACCAGTTTTTTACAGCATCGTATTCCTCTGCGAATTTATGTCTGGGGTGGTTTACCTCGGTCTGTTTCAGAGAAAGCCACTTCTTTTTGTTACTGTTTTCCTTTTCATCTTTTTTCCTGCCGGCATAGGTGATGAACCGGAAAAACGGCCATCCCATAAAGAGGAACAGCCCCGTCCCTGCAGTTATCCAGCTTGCCACAGATCCTGCCTTGCAAAGATCTGTCCATGTTCTTTTTTTCATCATCCTTTAAACCTTTTTATCCGATCTGTACAGCGGTGAACATGCATAAACTTAACGCACACAGAAAAAGTCCCATCACTCATCTATGCATCTGTCGATATCCAGAAGATCTTCTTCATCCCTTTCTGTCACGGTGGTAAAAAAGCGGATGTCATTTGTCTTCATATCGACCGAGTAGACCATTTTATCTGCGGATACAAACATCCGGTTATTTTTTACGATGATATCCTGGGCGTGTACAGGGGATCTGCCCGTAATGAGGATCCTCTCTTTACATGTGCGGTCTGTGACCCGGACCACCCTGAGTTCCCTCCACCTCGTTTTCTTTTCATACAGTTCCACACTGCAGGACATGAGCAGATATGCCGCCCTGTCCTTTACATACGCCCCTGCGTATTCCATGTATGTAAGGGGGATCACCCGGTTCCGGTAACCTCCTGAATAATTCCCGCCGGAATAAATGAATCTGTATTTTGACGGTTCATGAAATCTTATGATATGTGTGGAACTCATGTCTCTGTGACTTATGCTGTCAACGGCACACACAGTGTTTCCAAGGTTTAAGAAATCTTCATAATTTCCCTCCAGGCTTTTTCCGTCAGGAGTTCTTACAAAGCCTCCAAATTCGCCGTGGTTATCCACCCTGTATATTCCAAAAATGGTATTGAATTTCTTCCCGTGAAGGGTTCTTTGACACCACATCCCCCTTCCCCAGAGGATATTGCCGTTCTCGTCTTCCTTCAGGACCACAGGTTCCGGTACAAAGACCGTTCCCGACTTTCCTCCTCTGCTGAAGCTGCGGTATTCAACCTCTGTCAGATCTTTATTGCTCTCCTTCGCATATCTGCAGGAATACATATGCCCTGATAGATCACTGCCGGTTTCTCTGAGTTCAGAAAGCTCCATCCACTCCATCTGCACCTTCCTTTTCCGGGACTGCCGTTATGCAGTTTTCCTTAAACATCACATGAACGAAATTGGAGAAAATAAGAACATCTCTGATTTAATTGTATCAGACCGAATCAAGGGGTTATTTCCAGACCTGATAAAGTGCTGACTATCAGGCCGGAGTATGTGTTAACTGTCAGACCGGAGTATGTGTTAACTGTCGAGCCAAATGATGTGTTTACCATCAGAATGGATCAGGGGCTTTCTGTCAGACCGGGTAAAGAGCTTGCCATCAAAATTAATCAGGGATTTTCGGAGATTAATAAAAACCTTCAGGGGAAAGACCCCGTCAATCCCGAGCCCTGAGTATCTCCGAGAATATCTCGTCTGCAACGTCCTTCTTTGACATGATGGGAAATTCCTTTGCAGCATCTTTTGTTATCACGGTCACAACATTTGTATCAGTGCCAAATCCGGCCCCCTCTACTCTCAGGCTGTTTGCGATGATCATGTCCACGTTCTTTTTATGGAGTTTTTCCTTTGAATTTTCAAGGACATTTTCTGTCTCCATGGAGAACCCGCACAGAAACTGGCCTTCTCTCCGGTTTTCCCCGAGCCATTTGAGGATATCTTCTGTCCTCTTTAACGGTATGCCAAGGTCCCCGTCCTTTTTCTTTACCTTCTCGTCATGTACGACAGAAGGCGTGTAATCCGCCACAGCCGCTGCCTTTATGATGATATCCCGGTCTGCCGAAAGATTCTTTACTTCTTCTGCCATCCCGGCAGCAGACTCTGCCTTGACCGCAACAGGTCCCAGAGGCAGCGGGACGGAGATCCCTGCATATACCAGGGTCACTTCAGCTCCCCTGAGATATGCGGCTCTGGCAAGAGCGATCCCCATCTTTCCTGTGGAATTGTTTGTTATGAACCTTACGGGGTCCATTCTCTCCCTGGTGGCCCCTGCTGTCACCAGCACCCGGAGGCCCTCCATATCCTTAGGGGTCAGAGCGTACTCTATATGTTCCAGCAGTTCATCTGGCTCCGGCATCTTGCCCTCCCCGGTATCACCGCAGGCAAGATACCCTGTTGCCGGCCTTATGACCCTGCATCCGTAATGCTCAAGTTTCAGGATATTGTCCTGTGTCACAGGATTTAAGTACATCCTGGTATTCATCGCAGGGGCAAACAGCTTTGGGCAGGTACAGGCCAAAAGCGTTGTAGTCAGCATGTCGTCTGCGATCCCGCAGGCAGCCTTGGCCATAACATTTGCGCTGGCAGGGGCGGTCAAAAACACATCCGCATTTTTTGCCAGTTCCACATGTTCCACATCGTATTCAAAATTTCTGTCAAAGGTGTCCAGAAGGCATTTATTGCCGGTGAGAGTCTCAAAAGTTATGGGATTAATGAAATTAAGCGCATTTTTTGTCATGATGACAGTGGTATCCGCGCCCCTCTTCCTGAGACTGCTGCAGAGATATGCGATCTTGTAGGCAGCTATGCTGCCGGTCACGCCCAGTATGATCTTTTTCCCCTTCAGAACATCCATCTCATCTCCTGTGAAGAACTCTGTCAACACCTTGGGACACGGTCCCTGCTATGACAAGGCAGGTTATGGCTTCAACCACTCCCTGTATGCCAACCAGTGCCACCACAAAGCTGAAGGGATTTGACACTCCCCTTGCTGCCACCATTTCCTGTATGTAATCCGAATTGTAAAAGAACATCACTATGCAGCTCATGAACAGGATAGTGTTCAGCACCGGGCAGCAAAGAGATGCGATATAATACGATGCACTTCTCAGTCTTTTGACCCTGTGGAGGGCATTGAAGATGATCGCCACAAGAAGCCCCTCAAGAAGCCTTGGCACAATGGCTGTGAAAGCAGTGGCAAGGGGGTTTATTGCAAAAAGCGCTGCCATCATAACGCTCTTTCCGGCCATGGCGTTATACAGACTGGTGAGGCCAAACGCCCCTCCGCATATAAGACCGCCCTTGGGACCGTGAAATATGGCTGCAATGGCCACGGGTATGGTCACTATGGATACATTCAGAAAGGGTGTTGGTATGGTCCCCACGGGAGTTAATCCCATGAGCAGAGTTATACCTAACAGCATACCAAGCTCTGCGATGGTTCTGGTATCAAATGCTTTGTTGGCCTTCATGATCTCATTGATCTCCTCTTCGTTTATGATGACTTTTCCATCCATAAAGCTCTCCTTTTGCCTGATATCATGGGCAAAACAAACTCACCCTGTGGTTCAGGACTTAAACTAAAACAACGGTTATGAGCTTTTATCGCCGTGTGGGATAACACCGGAGATCTCAGACGGGAGAACCTGTAATAAAATAAACGCCAAAGGTCATTTTTTCATCAGGCAAGTCCCTTAAATGATAAAGATTCTTTCACCGATGCATCTTCCAACGGAATAACGCTCGTTCAGAGAATATCATAATTTCATTTATCATACAAGCAGAAGTTTTATCAGGAGTTTTCACCCTGATCTCCGCCATCCCCTGAATCGCCTTCTCCTTCAGCGCCGGAAGTGTTTTCCCCTTCTCCTCCGGAATCTTCTCCTCCGGACTCTTCTCCTTCTCCTCCGGAATCTTCTCCGGCGTTTTCATCTTCTCCGTTGTCCTGCCCCTGTTCTGTCTCCTGTTCACCGCCATTCTCCGCGGGCTGTTCAGTGACCGGGGTTTCAGGTGCCACGGGATCAGTCTTTGGTTTCACGGTCCAACTGTAGAAGAAAGCGTGATTGCCGATCATTGTATACTCGCTGATCCCATAATAATCTGCATAATACTTTGTCATGAAAAAGAGATAATCTCCCACACGGGCTCCCCCAAGCACTTCCTGGGCCGCTTTTACACATGTGGAATTGGGGCCTTTAGCCATTATCAGCTCCACCTTCCCGGACCTGTATGATGCGAACTGCATATTCTGGGTGATGACACCCACTATGGAATTCGGAAAAGCTGAACTCTTGACCCTGTTCATGATCACGGATCCAACTGCAAGCTTTCCCGTGTATGACTCACCGTCTGCCTCAGCCTGTATGGTGGCTGCAAGCCACTCCAGTTCAGTTCCGCTGGCTGAATAGGCGCCGGATGTATCCTCCCTCTTGAGAGCCAGGCGCGCTGCCACCTGCTTTGCCAGTTCCGCCTGGGCAGCTGCGGTCTGGGCTTCTATGGCTTTCATGGTCTTGTCCAGGGTTGCCAGCTGTTCATCGTAATTCTCTATCTTTTTGGCCTCCGAGGAAAGGGAATTGTTGGTGGATGCCAGTTCTCCCATCACCTCATCGGTCAGTCCCTCCAGCTCATCATACTTTGTATCCAGGCTTTCCTGATATACATCCAGTTCCTCTTCCTTTTCATGTACGACGGACAGTTTTTCATTCAGCTGATCTTCAAGGGCCTGACACTCTGCCATAACCTTCTGGTCATACTGCACCACTGCGCTGAAATACTCTGCCCGGCTCATAAGATCCCCAAAGAAACCGGTCTCCAGCATGAGACGCATCATCCCCTTGCCGCCGCCGCTTTCGTACACGGATCTCACCCGCTTTTTCAGAAGGGCATACCGTTCATCCCTTTCTCTGCGTATCTCAGACAGTTCATCATTAAGCTTTACTATCTCTGAAGACACATCAGACATTGCGTCCTCCGTATCTCTGATCTCCTCCCCAAGTACATCCAGTTTCTCGGAGTAACCTTCTATGGTATTCTTGAGGGAAGAACTCTGTTTCTGGAGATCGTTCACATTTTCTTCCGTGGCCTGCCTCTGCCCCTGCAGCAGAGTTATGGCCTCCTTTGTCTGCTGTGTCTGCTTTTCCAGTATGGATATGGTCTCCTGGGTCTTTGCCTCATTCCCTTTCATGGCCTCTATCTGTTCATCGTACTCATCGGCCAGGCTCAGAAAACACGGTGCAGTCACAAGACCCACCGTCAAAAGAAGACATATGATCCCACGCAGAAACCTGCTTTTCATCTGAATCTCCGATACATGTCATCCCTTCCTCAAAGGGACCCGCCTGCTACCTGTTATCGCCCGGGCCGGACATACAAGGGAGCACAACTGACAACCAACGCAGTTTTTACCGTTTATGCTGACCTTCCCTGTGTCCTCATGGAAAATGACAGCCTGATGCCCTCCATCCCTGCAGCTTATATAACATCTGCCGCAGCCATTACACAACTCTTCATTTATGACGGGATACACAACTGTATCCCTCTCCACCTCATCATTTTCAACCAATGAGTCCAGGGCGGCCCCCACAAATTCAGAGATCCTCCTGTAGTCCCTCTGTGCCATATATATCCTGAGCCCAAGGGTCAGATCATCTATTATCCTGTAGCCGTACTCCATGACAGCGGTGGTGATCTGGATGCTGCCTGCCCCGAGCAGGATGAATTCCAAAGCATCCCGCCAGTTCTCAACTCCTCCCATACCGCTTAAATGATGACCTTTTATGACATCATCCTTGGCCATTTCGGATATAAACCTGAGAGCGATGGGTTTTACCGCAGGGCCGGAATATCCCCCCAGCATAGACCGCCCCCGGACTGAAGGCTGCGGCACCAAAGTGTCTATATTCACTCCGGTCACGGACTTTATGGTATTGATGGCCGCTATCCCGTCTGCTCCCCCCTCAAGCGCTGCTCTTGCAGGAAGTCTCATGTCCGTGATATTCGGTGTCATCTTGGCGAGCACCGGAAGATGAGTGCCCCTCTTTGCAGCCTCCGAATACCTTTTTACAGTTTCGGGGTCCTGTCCCACATCGGACCCGGTCCCTTTTGCCTCCATATTGGGACAGGAGAAATTGCACTCCACCACATCGGCGCCGGCCTCTGTGACCTTGCGGGAAAGGTACTCCCACTCCTCTTCATTTCTCCCCATTATGGAAGCGATTATCACCTTTTCAGGATATTTCTCCTTTAAGCGCCTGAAACACTCAAGATTTTCCTCAAGACTGTGGTCTGACAGCTGTTCGATGTTTTTGAAGCCATACCACTTTCCGGAGGGGGATCTGACAGCGGAAAATCTCGGGGATGCCTCGTGTATATCAATGAGAGAGATAGTCTTGAAACACACCCCGGCCCATCCCATTTCAAAAGCCCTGCTGCACATCTCATAATTGCTGGCTACAACCGACGAAGACAAAACAAAGGGATTTTCCAGGGGGACTCCGCATATGTCGCATGAAAGATCCACATTGTCAGCTCCTGAAACACCCTCAAGGTTTGGTTTCAATTCCAAAAGCCATGATAATACCGATCTTATGTCAACCTTTCCCGGACAGGCTGCACACGCCTCTTCCAACTGCTCATCCTCCGGCATCTCCTTTATCATATCTGCCGCAGCATCGGTATTCAAAAAATACAGAGCCCTTATGATCCGGGCAGGATCTGCACTGTGACAGAACCGGCTGCACTTTGCGTTATGACAAAGCAGGCATTTCGAGACTTCTTTTCGAATAAGATCTGTCTGTTTTCCTCTCATGGCATCTCCCCCAGGCTAGAAAAAAAACTCTATGCAAAATCCCTTATCACATCAACGGTCACATGATCGCCCTGTATCCCTATCCGGACATCACCGGCAAGATTTGCGACAACTGATTTCTCCAGCTCATCCCAGTCTTCAGTCTCCCCTTCGGCCTTGTTTTTTTCCTCTTCCACGCTGTTTCTGTAATTGTCCAGAGTCCAGTAATATGCATCCTGCATACCAAATTCAACCTCGGAAGGAATGCCGGAAGACATGCCCATGATCATAAAATCCGCTGTACGGTCGGGGGCAGGATACGCCATATCAACTTCTCTTGCAGCGATAAAGCTCTCAACCACATCCCTTATCTTTCCAAGGACTCCTTTTGCAGCCTCATTTTTGCCGCTTTTAGATACACTCAGCAGGTTTTCCCTGACATAACTGTCCACAGCTGTTTTTATTTCCAGATGGATGGTGCATGTTTTCCCTTCACCTATAAACTTAAGGGTCATCACATGATCCCCTGTTATCTGGCGGACCACGGACATGGTCTCCTCTGTCAGCAGCCGGAACCTGAGACTGTCTCTGTCAGAGAGTTCCATATTCTTTGCAAATGACTCTGCCTCTTTCAGCACCCCGTCTATTTCTTCATCGAAACCTGAAACACTCATTTCCTCTGTTTTGATCATATGATCTCCCTTCTACCTGACAACTGCCTTCACCCGGCCGCCTAAAGACCCCTTAGATCTTCAGGACTGATGTGATCTTTTGATCCTGTCCCTTTTCCTTCTGGACTCTTCGGAATCCAGATCTCTGTAAATAGACACATAACTCTCGTATCTTGCAGGATGTACTTCCCTTTCCTCCACAGCCTGCCTTACCCTGCATCCGGGCTCCGTCACATGGGTACAGCCTCTGAAACGGCATTCCCCCATAAAGGGCATAAATTCGGGATAATAAAGCCTCAGCTCCCCGGGTTCCAGGAAATCCACTGAAAGAGAGGTAAACCCGGGCGTATCCAATATATATGTATCATTTCCCAGGGCAAACACTTCCGTATGTCTGGTGGTATTTTTCCCTCTCCCGGTCTTCCTTGACAGTTCCCCGGTCTCCATATTTGCCGCCGGCCAAAGCCGGTTCACTATGGAGGATTTACCTACACCGGATGGTCCTGCAAGCACCGAGGTTTTCTTTTCAAGGCAGTTTCTGAACCCCTCAAGCCCTTCCCCTGTCCTCGCACTCATGAAGAGAACCCTGCACCCGGATCTTTCATAGGCGGTCTTGAGCGCGTTATTCTGTTCTTTTGATGACATATCGTTTTTGTTAAAAGCTATGACGCACTGTACATCTTCCGTGCCCATGAGTATCAGAAACTTGTCTAGCAGTGTGAGATCCGGCTCAGGATATCCGAGAGAAAAAATGATCACAGCCTGATCCACATTGGCGGCTGCCGGTCTGATCAGTTCATTGCGCCTGGGCAGAAGGGAAATGATGTTTCCGGCATCCTTTTCATTGTCCTGCACACACTCCATGGTGACTTCATCGCCTGTGAGAGGTTTGATCCCGTCCTTTCTGAACAGTCCTCTTGCCCTGCATTCATAGACTTTTCCATCCTCGGCATGCACATAGTAGAAACCGCCGATCCCCTTTAATATCCTGCCCTTCATACAGACTCAGGACTGTGGGGTAAAAGTGACACTTCTGGACACTGTCTTTTCAGATGTCTGTCCCTCTATCACATTTACATTTCCGGCCTCATCCGTTGTGGTCACATCAGCTTCTTTTACTTTGAAGGTCAGCGTAAGGGTACCGGTGGATGAACTTATGCCGGTGATGTTTCCGGTCTTGTAAGGAAATTCATTTACTGTAGTTGATAAAAGCTGTGTTCCATCGTCAGATGTGAGCACGATATTCACATCAGTGCCCTCGGTATAGCCCTCATCGGAACTTGGGGCTTCTATACTCTGGTCCGCATAGCTGTAATATTCCTGTTCATGACCGTTGCTGACCGTGAGTGAAACCACGGTTTTCTTTTCGCCCTCTACCCCCACGTTGTAGCTTTGCTTCATCACAACGCCCACAGCCACAGTATCGCTGTATTCATAGGTGGATGCTCCGACGGTGAGACCTGCTTCGGTGAGCCTGATTATGGCATCCGTCTCCACAAGTCCTATGGTGTCAGGCACCACCACTTTTGCCTCAACGACAGGAGGTGTGGTGGAAGCAACGGCCACCGTGGGAGTCTCGGTCTCCCCCGCCCCTGAACTGACATAAATGGTGATGACGCTTCCCGCAGGATTCTTGATTCCCGCAGAAGGCATCTGGGATATCACATAATTCTCCTTCACAGCCGCATCCGTCTGAGTGGTGACTGTCACTTCAAATCCAAGTTCTTCAAGAGTGGCCCTGGCTTCAGCCTGAGTGAGCCCGGTGACATCGGGAAGCTCTATTCCCTGATCTTTGGCCTTACTGACAGTCAGTTCGATCTCTGTCCCCGGCTCCACCAAAGTCCCCGCCTCCACAGAAGCCGAGAGCACTGTGCCTTCAGCCTTATCACTGGTTTCATACTCCTTTATGACCGGCGTCAGATTGATGCTCAAAAGAGCCTCTTTCACATCGTCAACATTGCCGCCTATGACATTTGGCATCTCCACCATCACCTGGGCTTCCTGCTTTTCCCCGATGAATCCGAAGGCGTTTGCAGCTATGACCAGAACCACTATCCCGAGGATAATTGCGGAAAGTATGGCCACAATGGTCTTCATCCTCTCGCTCTTCTGATCCCGGTCATCCCTGGAGTCCCTCCCGGATCTGCCATTTCTCCTGGGCGCCCTGCCGTAATACCCTCTGTCGTCGTCATCGTAATCACGGTTCACAGGGGGATAATTTCTGTCGTTATAGCCATCCCTGTAACCGCCGTAACCCCCGTCATAATCACGGTCGTAAGCACCGTCGTCTTCATCGTAATCCCTGGACCTTCGCCGGATATCCTCAAGATCTCCCTCGGTGAGATCTCTGGTGGCTGCATCTTCATCGGTCCCCACGTCCTTCACAAAATCATCATCCGGATTAATCAGGCTCTGTTTCAGGTCTGCGATCAGTTCTCCCATGTTCTGGTAGCGCCTGTCCGGGCTCTTCTGGCAGCATTTGTCCACTATCCGCTCCACGGAAACGGGCACATTGCTTATATTGTCGCTGAGAGAAGGCATGGGTTCCTGGATGTGTTTTATGGCTATGGCAACGGTGGTATCACCGTTAAAGGGCACCTTGCCCGTCAGCATTTCATACATGGTTATGCCCAGGGAATAAATGTCACTGCGTTCATCGGAATACCCGCCCCGGGCCTGCTCCGGCGAAGTGTAGTGAACGGAACCCATCACGTTTGAAGAAATGGTGTTGCTGGTGGCGGCCTTTGCTATACCGAAGTCTGTGACCTTCACCTTGCCATCCTTGGAAATAATGATGTTCTGGGGTTTTATATCCCTGTGTATGATATGGGCGTTGTGAGCTGACTCTATGCCCATGGAAACCTGGATAGCTATGCTCACCGCTTCCTTGACGGACAGGCGGGATTTCTTTTCGATATATTTTTTAAGAGTGATGCCTTCCACCAATTCCATGACAATGAAAGACACACCGTTCTCATTTCCCACATCGTAAACATTTACGATATTGGGGTGCATAAGTCCTGCGGCAGCCTGGGCCTCCGCCCTGAATTTGGACACAAAATTCACGTTCTCAGCGAACTCCTGCTTGAGGATCTTCACCGCCACATTTCTGCCCAGTTTCCTGTCTTTTGCCTTATACACATCTGACATTCCGCCAGTGCCGATCTTTTCCAGTATCTCGTACCGATCAGCTATACTCACGCCGATTTTTATCATATGTTTATTTCCCTGATATCCCTGTATCACGCTGCAAAGGGATCTATAACTATCACGGAGATATTATCCCTGCCTCCGCCCTTATTTGCACTTTCAACCAACTGTCTTGCCTTTTCTTCAACGGGAAGCGAGCTGTCCAGTATCTGCCCTATCATCCTGTTGTCAGTCATATTCGTGAGTCCGTCACTGCAGAGAAGGACCATATCCCCTCTCTCAAGACGCACATGAAAGCAGTCGGCATTCACTTCTTCCTTGACGCCGACTGCCCTGGTAATTATATTTTTGTCGGGATGATTCCTGGCTTCCCTGCGGCTGATCTCACCGGCCCTGACCATCTCCTCCACCAGAGAATGGTCCACAGTTATCTGGGTGAGCCTGTCGTTACACACATAGAGCCTGCTGTCGCCCACATTTACCACTTCCATGTCAGAGCCGGATATGGCACAGCAAACAATAGTGGTTCCCATCCCCTTGAGCTCATCATTGCTCACGGAAAGATAATGGATCACCCGGTTAGCTTCCTCTACAGCATCCAGAAGGATACTGCGCATCCCTTCATAAACGCTCTCTCTTATGCGTGAAAGCATAGTCTCCACCGCAAGGTCGGAAGCAGTGCCCCCGCCGTTGTGGCCGCCCATGCCGTCAGCAACTATAAACAGACTGTCCAGCCTGCCCACACCGAGATTGCTTGCGTATACAAAATCCTGATTATTATATCTTCTTAAACCGATGTCCGTTATGGCAGACGATCTTATCAAATGGATCCCTCCAGCATGTAACGTCTTAACTGCCCGCAGGACCCCTGTATATCCCTGCCCAGTTCTCTCCTAATAGTAACAGAAATCCCTTTTTTTTCAAGTCTGTTTCTGAAGGCCTGCACTCTTCCCGGATCCGGCTCCCTTAAAGGCGACCCGGAAACAGGGTTCATACGTATCAGATTTACATGGGCCCTCATGTCTGAAGCCAAAGCCGCCAGATCATCCGCATCCTTCATGGAATCGTTGAAACCTGCTGCCAGGCTGTACTCCAGTGTCACCCTCCTGCCTGTCTGCTCCCGATAATAAATACATGCCTCCGATATCTCAGCTATGCTGTATTTCCGGGCAGAAGGCATGATCTGCACCCTTTTTTTGTCCGTGGGGGCATGCAGGGAAACTGCCAGAGTGACTTTAAGCCCCGAACCTGCAAGTCTCCTGATCCCCGGGACCACACCGCAGGTGGACACGGTCATGTCCCTCCTGCTCATATTTGTACCATCCTCAGAGGACAGTATCTCCAGAAAAGCCATGACATTGTCCAGATTGTCCATGGGTTCCCCCGTGCCCATTACCACCACATGGGATATCCTTTCCCCGGTCTCTCTGGAAAAAGAATATATCTCTTCAAGCATTTCCCCCGGGGTCAGATCCCTTAAGTATCCGTTCATCTGGGATGCGCAGAACACACATCCCATCCTGCAGCCCACCTGCGAGGATACACAAACGGATGCGCCGTAGGAATATCTCATAAAGACAGTCTCGACATATGCATCCCCGGGAAATGAGAGCAGTTTTTTAACCGTGCCGTCCTCCCGGGACTTTCTGGTCTCCACAACCTTTGCCGGAGACAGATGATACTTTTCAGACAGCGCTGCCTTTAGTTTTCCCGGCACATTGCCCATGGCAGACATGTCAGGCACATATTTTTCGTGTATCCATCCGTATATCTGATCCGCCCGGTATCCCTCAAAACCGGCGGCCATTATCATCTCTCTGAGTTCCTCTTTTTTTAAAGATCTCAGATCCATGTCCTT
>JAILIO010000281.1 GCA_024695225.1 Lachnospiraceae bacterium | reverse complement strand
GTTCCTGGCTTCTGATCATGATATCTGTTTTGCGATCCTGCTTGCAATGAAAGAGAAAAGCGTAGAAGACGTAGTTGAAGAAGTGGACGAGATGTACAGAATACTCAAAGAAAGATTTGCCTTCCACGACTCGGCAGTCTACTCTTTGTGTCAGGTCCTGGCTGTTTACGAGGGCACTCCCGCAGAGAAATGCGAAAAGGTAACAGATATTTACAACGAACTCAAGGATGCCGGGGTCAAATACGGCAAGGAATACGAGCTTGCTTCCCTCGGGACTCTGATCGATGTGAATCTGGAGACAAAGGCTCTTGCAGCTGAGATAGAAGAAACCGACCAATATCTTAAGACAAAAAAAGGATTTGGCTTCCTGGATATGGGGAAAGAAACCAGATATATGTATTCGGCCATGCTGGTTTCGGATTGTTACGCAAAGGAAGGCACCAACAACCGGGTCGCAGTGATGGAGGGTACCGTGGCTATGGTGGTCGAAGAGGAAGTGGCTCTGATGATCATGATGATGTCCATGCTCACGGTTACAACGATAATAAACAATTGACAAGTCATATATCACTTGAAGCCCCGATCGGTTAATGTAATTGGGACATACAGGAGTTTCTGTTTGTTTGTAATGACCACTTTATAAAAAACGGAGGAGACCGGCCGCAAAACCGGATCTCCTCTGATTTTTACAGATATTTGATCACATCATAAATTCAGTTTATTTCTTTTCTTCTTCTTTCTTGGTGGAGATCTTCTTAAGGGTTTCCGCTGCAAATTCTTTTCCGCCCACTCCGAAGGCGATGGCGAATGCTATGGCAACTGCAACCAGGATCAGCACGAATGCGGAGTTTACGATGGTCTCTGCTATGCCCAGCTGGTTCAGTATCATGAATGCCGCAAGGATGTAGATCGCAGTCTTTGCCGTGAACACGAAGTTCTCCAGACCGTTCTTCTTAAGCAGTTTGCTGATGGCTGCCGCGCCAAAGGAAGCGCAGGTGAATAGCAGCACAGCCGCCAGTACCTTGGGAAGATATGCGATGACAGAATTGCCAATCTCTGTGAGCACGCCCAGATTCAGGATGCTGCAGCCTTCCACAGCGAAGAATATGATTATGACCACCTGGACAGTTATGCCCACGATCTTAGAAAGCACAAGCTTTTTGGCAGCTTCGCCGTCAAGCATTTCTGATATCTTTTCGTCCACGCCTGTGGCAGCGATGAGTCTTTCCACAATGTGTCCCGTGAACCTGGCGATGATCACCCCAACGATTATTATGAGTATGCCCACGATGATATTGGGGATAAATGAGAACACTGTGTAGAGCATGCTGATGGCGGGATCTGTTATGGCATCCACCTTCAGTGCCTGCAGCGCCATGATCACAACGGGGATGACTATTATCACATATACAATGTAAGCCAGGGTATTTGAAAGTTTTGCGGTGTCAGAGACTTCAAGTCCTGCTTTTTCCTGGAGAGTATCTATGCGAAGTTTTGAAAACAGCGGGATCAGAAGCTGACGTACAAGCTTTGCTATGAGAAGTCCCACAGTCAGTATGATACAGGCTGCCAATATGTTTGGAATAAATCCCCATATGGAATTGAGCAGAGTGATGATGGGGGTAGTGACGCTTCCTGCTCCGATCAGATCAAATATCCCGGGGACAAAAAGCAGGAACACAAAGAAATACACAAGTTTTGCAATATATTCCTTTGTAGAGCCGGGAGGGGAGTTTTCGCCGTCAGCTTTTGAAAGAAGATCATTGAGTTTCGTCTTTTCGATGAGTTTTTTGATAAGGCTTTTTGCTATGGCTGCCACAACGAATGCCACGATCAGCAGCAATATGGCCAGCAAGACATTCAAAAGCGATGTGGCTACATCTGCAGTCACCTTTATCATAGTGTTCTGTTCTTCCATTTTTCTTCCTCCTTTTTGAATTCTTGTGTATGAAATCATCCGAAACAAAGAGATATGTTCCGGAAAACTGCCGGATGCCGTGTGATCCCTGAAAGGCAAAAATATATGATTTTAAGGCCTTCATTTACATTTTAAGCAGGCAAAAACGATGTGTCAATAAAGTATTTTGATCGGATTTACGCAAGCATCCTGAAAATTCCCGGGGTATTTGGAGGCCTGCACAGAGGCAAAGCCGGATGATATCGGAACATAGGAAAGGTCCCGGGGATTTGGAGGTCTGCAAAGACGAAATAAACAGATGTTGACAATACATGTATCATTGTATACAATGATACGAAAAATCCGGGAACACAAGTGCTAATTTATTTTAACCGCACTGCACATAGATCTGATGAATGGACGAACAGATCCCGGATGAATTGGAGGACAGTAATGCAAGACGAGTTGAATATCCTTTCCGGAGAAACCCCTGTGACCATGAACGGTTACAACCATCTTCTGCAGATGGAAGAACACATGTACATTCTGGACGATGTAAAGAATCCCAGGGTGTTTCACAACATTTTTCCCTACTCAGAGATCCCCAAGATCCCTTTTAACGACAGGATAGTTCCCCATAAGATGCCGGAACAGATATGGATCACCGACACCACCTTCAGGGACGGACAGCAGTCCAGGGCGCCTTACACCACAGAGCAGATCGTGACCATCTATGACATGCTCCACAGGCTGGGAGGTCCAAACGGTCTCATAAGAGCCTGCGAATTCTTCCTCTACAGCAAAAAGGACAGGGACGCCGTTGAAAAATGCATGGAGAAGGGCTACAGATACCCTGAGATCACAAGTTGGATCAGAGCCAGCAGTGAGGATTTCAAGCTTGTAAAGAAGATAGGTCTTAAGGAAACAGGAATACTGGTTTCATGTTCTGATTACCATATCTTTCTGAAACTCAGGATGACCAGGAAACAGGCCATGGAGCATTATCTGTCCATAGTCAGGGAGTGCCTGGATCAGGGCATATCCCCCAGGTGCCATCTGGAGGACATAACCAGGTCTGATGTGTACGGATTTGTCGTGCCTTTCTGCATGGAACTGAAGAAGCTTATGGACGAATACAAGATACCCGTGAAGATCAGGGCCTGCGACACCATGGGATACGGCGTGAACTTCTCCGGTGCGGTGATCCCAAGATCCGTGCAGGGTATCATTTACGCCATAAATACCAACGCCGGATTCCCTTCGGAACTGATCGAATGGCACGGCCATAACGATTTTTACAAGGCTGTGGTGAATTCATCCACGGCGTGGCTGTACGGCGCAAGCGGCGTGAACACATCCCTCTTCGGAATAGGAGAGAGGACCGGCAATACGCCGCTGGAAGCAATGGTGTTTGAATATGCCCAGCTGAGAGGATCACTTGACGGCATGGACACCACGGTCATTACGGAACTTGCGGAGTATTACGAGAAGGAGCTGGGATATCACATCCCGGACAACACACCTTTTGCGGGCAGCAATTTCAACGTTACCAGAGCCGGCATACATGCGGACGGACTTTTGAAAAACGAGGAGATATACAATATCTTTGACACCGGAAAATTCCTGAAGAGGCCCCCCAGGACTGTCATCTCAAACACATCGGGGCTTGCGGGGATCGCCCAGTGGATGAATGTTTACTACAGCCTCCCGGAGGATTCACAGGTGTCAAAGCACGACGGCCTCGTGGAGGAACTTAAAACATGGGTGGACAGTCTCTACGACGAAGGCAGGGTCACATCCATTACGGATAAAGAGATGGTGGATAAGATAAATGAGCTCTGTCCGGGATTTGGAAGCGGAAGCGGCAGTGCGGAGACTTCAAATGGATAGCCAGGGAAGACCCAGGGATAAATACAGGGAAGACTCCGGGAATTCCGGCCCCCTGAGGGGACGTGTGTTCAGAAAGGTCAGGGATGACATACTCTCAGGCAGATACCGTGAAGGTGAGGAACTGAAGGAGACTGCCATCGGAGAGGAGATGGGGGTTTCCAGGACGCCTGTCAGGGAAGCCTTCAGACAGCTTGAACTCGAAGGACTGATCAATCTGATACCCAACAAAGGAGCTTATGTCACAGGCATCACCACAGAGGACATATCGGATGTCTATATGATAAGGTCTAGGCTTGAAGGACTGGCGGCAAGTCTTGCCTGCACCCACATATCAAAGGAACAGCTGGAGGAACTGGAGGAGACTGTCTATCTTGCGGAATTCCACACGGAGAAAGGCCACCTGGACCAGCTTGCGGGGCTGGACAGCAGATTCCATGAGATAATATATGAGTCCTGCGATTCAAAGCTTTTGGAGCGGATGTTGAAGGAACTCCATCAGTATGTTATTAATATCAGGCAGAAGACGCTGTCAAAGACTTCCAGATCAGACGCGTCAAACCGGGAGCACAAGGCCATAATGGAAGCCATAAAAAACGGCGACAGCAAAGAGGCCGAAGAACTATCCCACAAGCATGTGCTGAACGCATATGAGAACATGGTTGAAAAAGGATATGTAAACGGAGGGAAGATCGAATGAGTGAAAAGATACAGATGACAACGCCTTTGGTTGAGATGGACGGGGACGAGATGACCAGGATCATATGGGCGGCCATAAAGGAAGAGCTTATCGAACCCTATGTGGACCTGAAGACAGAGTATTACGACCTGGGGCTTAAATACAGGGATGAAACCGACGATCAGGTGACGGTGGACGCCGCCAACGCCATAAAAAAATACGGCGTAGGCGTAAAATGCGCAACCATAACTCCCAACGCCCAGAGGGTTGAAGAATACAAATTAAAACAGATGTGGAAGAGTCCAAACGGCACCATCAGGAGCATCCTGGACGGCACGGTTTTCAGGACCCCAATACTGGCAAAGGGGATCGAGCCCTATGTCAGGACCTGGAAAAAGCCCATCACCATGGCCAGACACGCTTTTGGCGATGTCTACAAGAACACGGAAATAAGGGCAGAGGGAGCGGGAAAGGCAGAGCTCTTATTTACGGGGACGGACGGGAAGGAGACCAGGAAGACCATAAATGAGTTTGACGGCCCCGGGATACTCCAGGGAGTGTTCAACACTGACCGCTCCATATCAGGCTTTGCCCGCACATGTTTCGAGTTTGCCCTGGGTGAGAAGAAAGACCTTTGGTTTGCCTCCAAAGACACCATATCAAAGACCTATGACCACCGGTTCAAGGATATCTTTGAAGAGATGTACGAGAATGAATACAAAAAGAAATTTGAAGACGCAGGGATCACTTATTTCTATACTCTTATAGATGATGCGGTGGCAAGGGTTGTCAGAAGCGAGGGGGGATTTATCTGGGCCCTCAAGAATTACGACGGGGATGTTATGTCTGACATGGTGTCCACAGCCTTCGGCTCCCTTGCAATGATGACGAGCGTCCTCGTATCTCCCGACGGATATTACGAGTACGAGGCGGCTCATGGCACGGTGCAGAGACATTATTACAAGCATTTGAAGGGGGAGCCCACATCCACCAATTCCGTGGCCACGATCTTTGCATGGAGCGGCGCTCTCAGGAAGCGCGGGGAGATGGATGGAAATAAAGATCTGTCTGATTATGCGGACAGACTTGAGAGGGCAGTGCTCGCAAATATCGAGAACGGCAGGATGACAGGGGACCTGGCGGGCATTTCCACCCTGGACCACATTGAAAAGCTGGATACCATGGGATTCATAAAAGCGGTGAAGGCAGAGATCTGAAGCTTCGGACTATGGAACTCCGGGCTTTGGAGATTCTGACCATGAAGTAACGGGCTTTGGAGGAGAGCAGGCTTTGGGGATTCTGACTTTGAAGTAACGGACTTTGAAACTTCTAGCTCTGGAGAGCTTCCCACCTGTCATACAGATCCGAAAGGGACGAGTTTATCTCGTCCTTTTCTTTTGAAAGCTGTGCGAGGACGCCGGGATCTGTGGCGTTTTCCGGGAGCATGATCTCTTCATCTATCTCATTTATGCGGTCTTCCAAACGCGCTATCTCTTTTTCGCAGGCCTCGATCTCTGACCGGAGTTTCCTTGCGGCAGCCTGTTTTGATTTCTGTGTGAGCCAGTCGTCTTTGGAAGTCTGAGGATCTTCTGAAGAAGCCACGGCTTTTTCCGTATCCACGGGAGCCTGCCGCTTCTCCAGATAGTAGTCGTAATTGCCGGGGAAATCCAAAAACTCCCGGTTTTCCAGTGACAATACCCTGGTGGCCGTGCGGTTTATAAAGTATCTGTCATGGGATACGGAGAGCACTGTCCCCTCGTAGGATGACAGCGCATCTTCCAATACCTCCCTGGATGTGATGTCCAAGTGGTTTGTGGGTTCATCCAGTATCAAAAGGTTTGCTTTACCCAGCATCAGGCAGAGCAGTGAGAGGCGCCCCCTTTCACCGCCGGACAGATCCGGGATCATTTTGAACACATCGTCTCCCGTGAACTGAAAAGCCGCAAGGTAGGTGCGGATCACGGATTCTTTGAGGTCCGGGCGGCGGTCAGACACTTCGTCGAAAACAGTCCCCCGGCCCAGGTTCTTAAACTCCTGGTCGTAATAACCGATGTGAACATTCACACCTTTATAAACATGTCCTGTGATCGGTGCCACAAGGCCGTTGATGACCTTCAGAAGCGTAGACTTCCCGGTGCCGTTCTTTCCGATCAGGCAAACTCTCTCACCCCTGTGGATGGTCAGGTTTTGGGAACTGAAAAGGGGAGTGCCGTCGTAGGCGCAGGACAGATTTTCTATGGTGAGCACGTCTTTTCCGCTTTGAAGGAAGGGTGTGAAGGTTATCCTTATCCCGTTGTCTTCCGCGGGCCGTTCTATGGTCTCCATCTTTTCAAGGGCTTTTACCCTGGACTCCGCACGCTTGATGGACTTTTCCCGGTTAAAGGATCTGAGCTTTTCGATCACTTCCTCCTGGTGGTGTATCTTGTCCTGCTGCTTCAGGTAAAGCCTGGTCTCAGCTTTTCTTTTCTCCGCTTTTTTCTTCGCGTAAGCTGTATAGTTTCCCTTGTAAATAAAGGCCTTACCGTTTTCAATCTCAAGTATCCTGTCGGATATCCTGTCCAGGAAATATCTGTCGTGGGATACGGTGATCAAGGCTCCCTTGAAGGTGGAGAGCATGCCTTCAAGCCAGGATACGGAATCCATATCCAGATGGTTTGTGGGCTCGTCCAGTATCAAAAGTTCCGGCTCCCGGATAAGCGCTTTTCCAAGGGCAACTCTGGTCTTTTCTCCTCCCGAGAGGGTGGATACGGTCCTGTCTTCAATGTCCTCAAGAGAAAGACCATGTACTGCGCCGGTTACCCTGCTTTTGTATTCGTAGCCGCCGATACGGGAATATTCGGCCTCTGCTTCCGAATAGAGTTTTGCAAGAGTGTCGGGGTCCGGGGTTCCCGCATGCCCGGCAGATTGCTTTGAGGTATCATCAAAGGCCTGAGTTCCTGTGGGGGCATCGCTTTTATTTACCTCCTCCATCGAAATCCTCAGGTCTTTCATTTTATCTTCAAGGGCAAGCACTTCAGGTCTCGCTGTCATCAGCTCTTCCAAAACAGTCTTGCCGCTGTCCAGTCCCTGCTCCTGGGCGATATAACCGACAGAGGTCCCCTGTGGCATGACGACCACGCCGGAATCAGCATCTTCCTCATGCATAATTGCTTTTATGAGAGTGGTCTTCCCTGCGCCGTTTACGCCCACTATGGACAGCTTCTGTCCCGTATCCAGCGTAAACGAAACATCGTCAAATATGACTCTGTCCCCGTAACTCTTTTTAAGTCCTGAAATCTGTAAAAGCATAGGTGGAATTATAGCACAATTCCCGGTTTAAGGAAGAGAAGATAATTTGACAGGGATTCTAAAAGGAATTCTGTTCCTTGCAGGACATGACGTTACATCCCTCAGAGTAAAATATTAGCAGGCAAATGGAAAAAAGAAGAGGGAGCAGAACCCCCTCGTTACATCCTCGTAAGTTGTGGACGGAATTTGGCTATGATATAATCTTCCCGGTTTACAGGCCCCGGATACAGACATTGTCCCACAGCGATAAATGTTTAATATTTAGTGAAAGCATCTGAAAACAATGGATCATGACAACAAACCAAAGGTCAGCATCATAGTCCCCGTGTGGAATGCAGAGAGACACCTGAAAGGGTGTTTTGATTCCCTGAGAAGACAGACATATGAGAATATCGAGATCATTTTTTCGGACGACGGTTCAAGTGACGGTTCCTCTGAAATGCTGTCCCGGTTTGCGGCAGCAGACCCCAGGGTCAAAGTTCTGCATCAGGAAAATAAGGGCATTGCTGAAGCCAGAAACGCGGGGCTCAAGGCCTGTTCCGGGAAATATGTAATGTTTATGGATGACGACGATCTGGTGCCGAAGAGTTATGTGGAGAAGTTTCTGTGCCTGATCGAAGGATCCGGAGCCCATGTGGCGGTTGGGGGCTACAGAAGGGTGACGGAGGATATGAAACTCCTGGAGACCCGGAGGATCGTTGGACCCGGGACTCATGTGAAATGCGGGGGCTGCAGAAGGGTATCAGAGCATAGGAAACTCCATAAGACCGGGAGGCTCTTTGGGTCCGGTACTCACGTGAAATGTGAGAGCTGCAGAAGTGTATCAGAGCATAGGATACTCCATAAGACCGGGAGACTCTTTGGGTCCGGAACCCATTTGAAAAGCGGGTCCGGTACAGACTGGCTCAGATATATCCTGGTGGTCCCCTGGGGGAAGATATACAGAAAGTCTTTTCTGGATGATGCCTGCGCTGAGTTCCTGCCGTCTTCCATAGACGAAGATATGTATTTCTGGCTGAAACTCCTGTCATATTATCCCAAGATCGCCTTTACCGACTACGCAGGATATGTGTGGGTGAAACATCCTGACAGCGTCTCCAATACACTTCACAGGAGAACCTGTTCGGGCTCGGACATCATTCCTCCTCTTGAGAAAGTCCTGGATATGTATGACGAGCGTGATGTTTATCTGGACTATTTTATTTACAGGCACTGTGTGAGAAACTTTCTGTACACCTCCCGGGGTGAGAGCAGAGAAGTGATAGTAAAAGAATTCAAAAGGATACAGGAATGGCTTCTTAAAAATGACTGTTCCCTGAAGATCTGTCCCTTTTCTCCAAGGCTTTCCGGGGAGCGGGTTGATCACAGACTGGCTGTTTTCTGCCTTTGGCTCACGGGACGGTTCCATGGGGAAGGACTGCTTTCTTTTTTGATCAGCCGGTGTGTAGGATGACTGGTGTGCGGGATAACCGGTGTGCGAGATGACTGGTGTGCGGGATGACTGGTGTGAATTGTATCTGAAAACAGGGTCGTGGCATATTGATAGATAAATTAAAACAGATAAATAAAAACGCGCCTGTCCAGGCCAGAGCATCCTTCTGGTTTCTGGTCTGTTCTGCCCTGCAGCAGGGTATAAATGTGATCATAACCCCCATTTATACCAGGATAATGAGCGAAGGGCAGTACGGAGGTTACGGAGCATACACTTCCTGGTATTCGATACTGTCAATCATAGTCACCCTGAATATGGGGGAAGGGGTTTACCAGAGAGGGATAGTGAAGTATGAAGATGAGAAAGAGGAGTTCTCTTCGTCCCTTCAGAGTCTGACCCTTGTGCTGTGCATATTGTGGTTTGGGGTGTATTTTATCTTCAGGAACAGTCTTAACAGTTTCCTGTCCCTCACCACATACCAGATGACCGGAATGTTTGTGACCATGTGGACCAACGCAGTCTACATATTTTGGATGACTGAACAGAGGACGCAGTACAGATACAGGGCGATGGTTGCGATCTCCCTCTCTGTGTCTGCTGTCCAGGCGATCCTCGGCATATCATCCGTATATTTCTTTGAAGACAAGGTCACTGCGAGGATCCTGTCTTTTGCAGGGGTGAATCTGGTCTTCTATATCTGGCTCTTTTTTTCACAGATGTTCAGGGGAAAGGTGTTTTTCAGTAAAAGGTTCTGGGCACATGCCCTGAGCTTTTGTATCCCACTGATACCCCATTTCCTGTCCACAGTGATACTCCAGAGTTCCGACAGGATCATGATACAGAAGCTTGCAGGTGACAGAGAGGCCGGCATATATACCCTGGGGAGCGCCATAGCCCTTGTGATGTCCATATTTAACTCGGCCATATCCCATACCATGAGTCCCTGGT
>JAILIO010000276.1 GCA_024695225.1 Lachnospiraceae bacterium | reverse complement strand
GTCCGATTCCTGGCCGTTGGTCACAGCCTTGGCTTCCAGCTTAAGACTGGTGTAGGTATTCCTTGCTTCAGTTTCGGTCTTGCCCTCTGTCCCGGGCAGCTTTGCAAAGATAGCGGTTGTCTTCTTCGCGACAAAATCGTTAATATAGGTTTCATTGCCGTCGTTGAGTCCCGTGTGATAGCTGAGGCCCTGGTTGATCTCGATAGTACTGACTTCGCCGTCTGAAACGGCTTCCAGGCTGTCCTCTCCTGACGCTGCCGCGCCTGCAACGATGCTACCTTCATCGCTGTCACCGGCAGTGACCACACCTGCAGTATCTTCTGCAGCATTTTCCTGCACATTCTCGTCTTCTACAGTCACCGACACTTTTGATCCCGCGATACCTGCAGACACATCCACTGTATAAGCTGCTGCAGTGGGTAAGCTCGTCCCTGCGATCATAACTGCAGAGATTGCTGCCGCCAGAATACGTCTTCCGGCAAATCCAAGTCTTCTCATTCTCAGTCCCTTCCTTTCATATTAAGTCTTTGTTGTATTACTCTTTTGTATCGCCTTGTCCGGGCATTTCCCGGGCTGCTTGTTCGCATGTCGCCTTGTCCGGGCATTTCTTGGGTTGCTTGTTCCATGTCGCCTGCTTACTGTCGCATCTGTTTGCATCAGTTTCCCGTATATTACAGATACCCGTTTACACAATGCGGTTGCTTCTCACCCAAATAGCCAAAAAGTATTTTGCCAAACCAACAAAACTAAGTCAAGAAAATAATTTATCATTTATAGTGTCTGTTATGTCTCTTTTTAATGTATGAAGGGCTGAAATATGTATTTTAAGGCTACGATCGGCTAAATCCCCGGATTCCTCATGATCAGATTTCCGGTGAATTTTCTGTGCAAATTGAAATGCCGGGCACCGTGCTATACGCACAATACCCGACATTTATATAAATTAGATCCCCTCTGACCTGCTTACTTCGGCATTTCTGTCAGCCGACCCGGATCACTTGTATTCTCTGGTCTTGTAAATAACCTCTGACTTCCTGCCATCCCTTCCGTAACCGGCGGTCTTGTAACCTTCCCTCAAGTCACCTATCTGATCGTCCAAAAGCAGTCCAAACCTCTTGCGTTCCTTCCTGTCACGCCTCTTCTTTGAAGAATATCCGTTGTAGGACAGCCCCTGGTCAGATGTTTTACCGGCCGCGGCAACAGCCTTCACGGCTGCGCTGTCATTCAATTCTATAAAATCACTGCTATATTCGTAGCTCATAGTCTTCTCCTCCTTGATCCGACCTTGTGAGTCTATTGATAAGTTCCTCCTTGTACCTTATATATCGTCTGTTTTTCTTTTTTCTTAATATCCGGATTTTTTCTTGGTTGACAGTTGAAATACACAGGAAGGGGACCGGCCGGCGTATCACCGTGGTCCCCTTCCCTTTATTAAAACCTTCTCAATATTTATTTAATTGATTCTTTCTCCATCCTGCTCTATCGATCTTGAAGCGGGCTGTGGTTTCCTATGTCTCCTCAGTCGATCTTGAAACGGGCTGTGGTTTCCGACATCTCCTCAGTCGATCTTGAAACGGGCTGTGGATTCTGCCATCTGCTCTGCCAGATCGTCCAGTGTCCTTGCGGTTCCGCTCACATTGGAGACGATATTCACCACCTCGGATGTGGATGCGCTGGTCTCCTCAGTGCTGGCAGCAAACTCTTCCGAGAGAGAGGTCAGGCTCTCAACGCTGTCCACCACGCCGACTCTGGCTCCGTCGGTGCGCTCCGAATTCTCTGCGATGAGGCCGACTCCATTGATGGTGCTGTCGATACCGGCTATAAGCTGATCGAAGATCTCACCTGTCTTGTCAACATTTTCACTCTGTTCGTCCATGACCTTGCGGACTTCATCCATGATCTCCACAGACCTTCCGGAATCTTCAAGGAGTGATTTAATTATCTTGTCTATCTGTCCTGCGGATTCATTACTCTGATCGGCGAGCTTCTGTATCTGTGACGCGACGACTGCGAAGCCTCTGCCGTTCTCTCCGGCCCTTGCAGCCTCTATGGAAGCGTTCAGTGACAGGAGGTTGGTCTCGTCCGCAATGGAGCGGATAAGGGTTGTGGCTTCCTGTATGTTCTGTGCGGAAACATTGGTGCGGCTGGTCTGATCATAGATAACATTTATGGATTCGCCGGCTGACTTGTTGGTGGCGCGGAGATTTGCGATGATCTCTTTTGCTTCGGCTCCGCTTACCTTCATTCCTTCTGCGTTCTTTATGAGGTCGTCTGCCTGGTGTTTTGATCCTTCGATCATCTCGCCCATCCTGACAATATTGTCAGAAGCAGACTGGGTCTCACCAGCCTGGCTTGTGGCGCCCTCTGCGATCTCGTGTATCGCGCTCTCTATCTGGCTGATGTTTTCAGATGCCATCCTGGCTGTCCCGGAAAGCTCGTTGGAAGCCTTCTTGACTTCATCAGCTTCTCTCCGTATGTCTGCGACCACGTTTCTCATAGAAGTTTCCATATGTCCAAGCCAGCGGCTCATATGTCCTATTTCGTTTCTGCTCTTTGAAAGCTCCTTCTGATCGGCATCTTCAACAAAATTAAGACCTTCCAGTTTCTCAACAACTTTGGTAAGTTTCTGAAGAGGTGTCACCAGGATCTTTCCGAGGATGATCCATATCACTGCAAACGCTGCGATTATAACCAAAACTGTGGTCAGGATCGAAATCTTGAACACGCTTGTGTAACTGGACAGGACATCGGTTTCATCAGCGGTAACGACCAGTATGGTGTTGCTGGGTGTCACATAATATGCGGCATATTTTACTTTGCCTTTGAACAGGTATTCAACAGCTGCGGGATCCACTTTCTTTCCGGCGCTGAGCTGAGTGACTACCCCTTTGACCGCTTCATTTTCCACGGAAGATCCGATCTTTTCTGCAGTGGGGTGGTACAGCATTGTGCTGTCCGCAGCCACGACATAAACATAACTGGAGGAATATCCATCCATGCCTTCGCCTTTGAACATGTCCGAAAGCCCGTCGGGATCCGCGATAATGTCCGGATTCTCTTTCTCCGCATTTTCAAGCACGATACCATACTCCATGGCTTCCGCGTAAATGTACTTCAGAGCCAGGTCTTTGATATCCTTCTTTACCACCGGCAGCGCAACCACGAGCACCAGAACGACCGCAATTATGACGCACAGGATCGCAGTGAGCGCCACGGGAATTCTGATAGAATGATTTTTCGTCTGCCCCTTGCCTGCAGGTGTTTCTGCAACTACTTTTGAATCAACCATTTTTACCCGCCTTTCTTTGCACATTATTTATTTCATGACCAACACACTCCCTGTGTTGATCTTAGGTTTTTCTTTTAAATTTTTTATATGTAAATAATGACTGCGCTCTCGCAGTTTTCGACGAAACAGATATTCTACAAAATCAGATTTATTTTATCACTTGCAGATTCGGGATGCAACAGAATACTCCCAAAACAGACATTTTTTATTCGTCTGTTCCTGCTGCTTTTTCAGACTTTTCCGGTTTTGATACCTTTGCTGCTTTCGCTGCTATTTCAACTATTTCTGCTTTTTCAGACTTTGCTGTTTTTTCAGCGGCGGATCTCGCCCTCATTTTCTTAAAGAAAGATTTCAGGATTTCGGAGCATTCGCTCTCAAGAATACCGTAAGTCACATAGACACGGTGATTGAACCTGTCCTCATGCATCATATCCAGGACGGACCCTGCGCAGCCCGCTTTGGGGTTCATGGCGCCGATATACAATCTGGGGATCCTGGCCTGCACAATGGCGCCGGAGCACATCTGACAGGGCTCAAGGGTCACATACATGCTGCAGTCTTCAAGACGCCAGTCTCCCAGCTTCTTGCAGGCTTTTTTGACAGCGTTCAGTTCCGCATGGGACAAGACTGAGTGGTCTTTTTTCCGCCGGTCCCTCCCCCTGGAAATAATGACGCCATCCCGGACAATGACACACCCCACCGGGATCTCACCCTCCGCAGCGGATCTCTCCGCCTGTTTCAGAGCTTCCCGCATGAACCGTTCATCGTCATTCATTTGTTTTTACTCTTCTGATTCTTTG
>JAILIO010000259.1 GCA_024695225.1 Lachnospiraceae bacterium | reverse complement strand
CGATGAGGGTCTCTAAAGCCTCAAAATATCCGGGAAAGGTCTTTTTGCAGCAGCCGGGATCTTCTATAATAACTCCTTTTGTCCTGAGTCCCAAAAGACTCATGGACATGGCAACCCTGTGATCCTCCCTGGTGTCTATCCTGCAGGCCTTTGTTTCACCGGGGTGGATGATCAGGTCATCCCCCTGTATATCGCAGAGGATGCCGGCTCTTCCAAGGCAGTCCTTCACAGCCTCTGCCCTGTCGCACTCCTGTTTCCGTATGTGGCCCACATTTCTTATGGAAACGGTACCGTCTGCCCAGGGCGCAATAGCCGCAAGCGTCAGCACCTGGTCGGAAAAGTCCTGCATATCTATATCGATGCCCTTCAGCCGGCCTCCCGAAGGTCCTGTGACGGTCATGCCCTCATTTCCCTCTGACATGGTACAGCCCATGGGGATAAGCACGTCTTTCAAAAATCTGATATCCCCCTGTACAGAATCTGCCCTTGTGCCTTTCACAGTGACAGATCCTCCGGTCACGGCTGCGGCCGCAAAAAAGTAGCAGGCTGCGGACATATCGGGCTCACACCTTATCTCACCCGGACTCACCGGGATATTATCGCCCTGCTGAACCTTATATATAGAAGATGTCTTGTCAAATGAGGACTTCACCCCAAAACTTCTCAGACAGTCCATGGTGATCCCCACATAGCTGCCGCTCTTCCTGGATCCGGTGACATGGATGTCTATTCCGCCAGGCACCAGCGGAGACGACAGGAGAAGGGCCGACAGAAACTGGGTGCTGGTGTCGGTGTCTATGGTGACCTCAAGCTTTTCTCCGGAACTCTTTCCTCTTATTTCCGCAGGCAAATGACCATCTGAAGACAGGCAGATGACTTCTGCCCCCAGGGATCTCAAGGCACGGAAAAGTTCATCCATAGGCCTTTTTTTCATCTGTTCGGAGCAGTATACCTGATATACGCCGTCGGAAAGGGCCAGAGCAGAAGTGATAAAGCGGGCGCCCGTACCGCCGCTTCCAACGTCTATGGAAGCTTTGGAAGGAAATCTGCCGCCGCATCCGTGTACAAGCACGTCCACGGACTGAGATCCACAAGGGCTGCAGACATCACCCAAGGTTTCGGTGCAGGCATCACCTCCGGCATCAACGTCGGAACCACATTGGCCATCACCTCTGCTACCACCGCCGGAACCACAGTGACCATCACCACTGCCACCACCGCCGGAACCACAGAGGCTGTCACCGCTGCATCCACAACAACCGTCTCCATCGGGACTCTCGCAGGGTCCGTCCCCCTGCGCTCTGATCCCCTGCACAGAAGAAGGCTTGCGTTCCGCCTGAGACGGGACCACTTCACACCTCACTCCCAGTTTCTCCATGGAATCCATGAAGTGTACCGAATCATCCCCTCTCTGTATACCTTTTATCAGAACATCTCCATCTGTCAGAGCAGCCAGAAAAAGAAGACGGTTGGTGATACTTTTAGAACCCGGAATAACAACTGTTCCGTTTACCGGCTCCGGGTGATATGGCACCAAATACTCAATAAGTTTATTTTGCATTTATTTTTTTCAACTTTCCTTCAGCGTCGAAAGTATAGACTTTTCCGGCTATATTTACGGTACCGGTGGCAGCATGTCCGTCGATCTCCGTGAGATAATACGTACTCCCGTTGTCATCCAGAAACATTCCCTTTTGCACATAACCGTTGGGGTCCATAAAATATCTCTGCCCGTTTATCTCAGCCCACCCGGTCACTCTGTGATACCCGGAGAAACACATCATCTTGCCGTTTCTCTCGGCAAAACCGTCTCTCACTATCTTGTCTGAAAGATCGATAAACTGGTAATCGATATCCACTCTCTGTCCTATGCCGTTTATATATATCTGTGAGCTCTGCTGCCAGAAAGCCACATTGTCCAGTTCGCAGGTCAGGGAATCCCCGTATTCAGCCACCCACTTATACTGTCTGATGTTTCCTATATTGGTCCTGAACAGGTTCCTGTAGGAATAGACCATGGGGTAATATCCCGCATTTGACATGAGATTGCAGAATGTGTCAATCATAGCCTGTACATCGGTGATACTCATGCTCTTGATGGAAGAATCTTCAACATCGTAAACCACGGGAAAGTCTATCTCGTAATCGTCCAACCAGGAGATCATGAGGACAGCCTCCGCATAGGCCTCCGCCACGGTTGTTGCATAGGAATAAAGATATACCCCGGTCTTTATGCCTGCAGCCTTGGCTCCCTTCATATTCTCCTCAAAATACGGATCCATTCCCTTTGAAGAACCGGCCTTTATAAAGGCGAAGCGGACCCCGGCTTTGTATGCCTCTTTCCAGTCTATAGTCCCCTGATATTTCGCCACATCCATTCCCATGGCAAAGGCATCTTTCTCCGTGTAAGTCTGTGCTGAAACCGGGAGAGGCACGGACAAACTTAGGGCAATAATAACGCATATTATAAAATTAAAAACTCGCTTTATCCCCATTTCCCTTCCTTTTTTGATAGCAATATATTTATTTATGATTATATTTTTCTCTAAAAGCACCTGTTATATTTGTTGCCACACTATCTGATCCCTGCTTGATTCCTGCCTGATCTCTGTATGTTATATGTCTGATTCTTATTTGTTTTCCGCTTGTTTTCCGCTTGTTTTCTGTCAGGTCCCTGTTTGGGGCGCACCCCGCTGAAACTACTAACCCCCGCAGAGCCTCAGGATCCGGTCCGTTTCCTGTTCAACATGCGACAGTCTCTGAAGCCCATACATTCCAGATTCTGCATGCGGCCGGCTCTGAAGCCCATACATTCCAGATTCTGCATGCGGCCGACTCTGAAGTCCATACATTCCAGATTCTGCATGCGGTCACGCTCTGCTTTGCATGGCACAGGGTGAGTTAATAGTTGATAACGATCTGAAATCCCGCAGGTCTTTGACCTTTTCATATAGAGAAACATCCCTGGGCAGCAAATACGGTCATTCTCTCGATATATTTCTATAATATACAATGTATAGCGGTGAATGGTCAAATATCAGGCATCAGCCCATATTCTTTGCCCTCATTCTGCGGGCGTTCTTCACAATCATTTCTGCGGGGTGTATAATGTGACTCGATACCGGGCAAAACCCGGCAAACTAAAGATCAAACTAAGGAGTTGATGAGATCATGTCTTTTAAACCTTTTGAAAATAAGATATTTTTGTCCTCCCCCACAATGCACGGAGAGGAGATGGAGTTCATACAGGATGCTTTCAAGAAGAACTGGATAGCTCCCTTGGGCGAAAATGTGGACAATTTTGAAAAGGAAGCTGCAGCCTGCACCGGAGTTTCCCACGCCGCAGCCCTGGTGTCCGGAACCGCCGGTCTCCACCTGGCCTTCAGACTTGCAGGGGTTACCCCCGGCAGCACCGTCATATGCCAGGATATGACCTTCTCCGCCACGGTAAATCCCGCTATGTACGAGGGGGCAAAGCCCGTATTTATCGATTCTGAAGAGGATTCCTGGAACATGGATCCAAAGCTTGTGGAAAAGGCGCTGGACAAATATCCCGATGCAAAGGCCGTGGTCCCCGCAAACCTTTACGGAACCCCTGCCCATCTCTCTGAGATCCGGGACATATGCAGAGAGCGCAAGGTAACCCTTGTGGAAGACGCGGCAGAATCCCTTGGGGCCTCCTACAAAGGTGAACACTGCGGTAGTTTCGGAGCTTTGGGGGTGCTCTCCTTCAACGGTAACAAGATCATCACCACTTCAGGCGGCGGGATGCTGCTTTCTGAAGACGAAGAAAAGATAAAGAAAGCCCGTTTTATGTCCACACAGGCGAGAGAGCCCTACCCCTGGTATGAGCACAAAGAGCTTGGCTTTAATTACCGCATGAGCAATATAGTCGCCGGCATAGGCCGCGGGCAGCTTATACATCTGAAAGAACATGTGGCAGAAAAGAAACGGATCTATAGGCATTACGGAGAACAGTTCAAGGCTCTCGGCCTTCCCCTGTCGATGAACCCCTATCCTGCGGACTCGAAGCCCAATTTCTGGCTGTCCTCAATCCTTGTGGACAGTGATGTCTGTGACAAAGCAGACGCTTCAAAAGATATATCCGCGGAGTATCCTGGCATGCTCTCCGGCATCTGCCCCTCCGCCATCATCATGAAGATAATGAAGACCCTTTCTTCCTACAATGTGGAGACCAGGCCCATATGGAAGCCCATGCACCTGCAGCCCTACTACTGCAGCTATGACTTTATCGCAAATGAAGACCACTGCGTGGATGAAGACATCTTCAGACGGGGACTGTGCCTGCCCTCTGACATAAAGATGACAGAGGCGGAACAGGATACAGTCATTGACATGATCGCCTCCTGCTTCTGATACGGAGCGGACATCATGCATAACAACAGCAAAGTTATGGATCTGATGAAGGATCCCGGGACAGTTCTCATCTTCGACATAGACGGAGTGCTTGTGAGCTACAATTACGGCGAGTACACTGCACACCACGAGTATGATATCAAGGGAGAAGGAGACTGGTCTTCGCTAAACCTTTATACTGCAGACCGCTGTTTCCCGTCCGTAAGGGATTTCATACAGCGCCACGGGACATCCAACGTTTACTGTCTCTCACAGGAGCCCTTCGGAAGGGAGGATCAGAAGACTGCTCTCATGAGCAGTTATTACGGCATAGCCCCTGATCACTGCCACTACGTGAAGTCCCAGGAAGAAAAGCTCCCGGAGGCCAAAAAGATCCTGCAGAGCCTGCACATCTTGCCCGATCCCGCAAATGAGAACACACAGGAAGCACGTGCCCTGAAGGAAAATGAAAACGCACAGGAGCCATGTGCCCTGAAAGAAAATGAAAACACACAGGAGCTGCGTGTTCCGGAGGAAAATGAACGGGAAGCTCTGTCTGCAGAGAAGGTCCCGTGCCCCTACAGGGTAGTGATGATCGACGACAACAGCGAGACCCTTCGCAGATATGATGAGACAGGTCTTTTTGCCACAGCTCATGTGAGCATTTTCCTTGAAAGCAGAAGCTGACAAAACGACGGATCGACAGATCATATAAATGTATATCGCAGTCTGACGCGGACTGTCACAATATGTCATGATCTGTCATGATCCATCAAGGTATGTCGCGGTCTGTCGCCTGCTGCCCCGGTAAACCAAAGAGACAAAAAACACCGCCCTGCCGGCATATCCGGCAAGGCGGTTTCTTTGTTTTTAAATCGTATCTCTGAAAACTAAAATTACTTAAGGGTAACCTTTGCGCCTTCAGCTTCCAGTTTCTTCTGGATTTCTTCTGCCTCAGCCTTGGGAGCTGCTTCCTTGAGCACCTTGGGAGCTGCCTCAACAGTATCCTTTGCTTCCTTAAGGCCCAGTCCTGTGATCTCACGGACAACCTTGATGACCTTAACCTTGTTGGGACCGACATCTGTCAGCTCGACATCGAACTCGGTCTTCTCTTCAGCTGCGGGAGCTGCTCCGCCTGCGCCTGCTGCCACTACCACGCCTGCTGCTGCTGAAACGCCGAATTCCTCTTCACAAGCCTTTACCAGGTCATTGAGCTCGATAACAGAGAGCTCCTTGATAGCATCTATAAGTTCCTGTGTTGAAAGTTTTGCCATGATCTTATATCCTCCTTAATCACTCAGCTGCGGAAGTATCTGTTGTCTCCGCTGCCTTTTCCTCCTGTTTCTCTTCTGCTGCGGGGGCTTCCTCTGCGGGAGCCTCTGCCTTTGCTTCCTCTGCGGGAGCCTCTGCCTTTACTTCCTCTGCAGGAGCCTCTGCCGCGCCTTCATCTCCTGAAGCTCCGCCTTTTTCAGCAAGCTGCTTCATGCAGCGTGCGAAATTGGTGATAGGTGACTGGATGCTTCCAAGCAGCTTCGAGAGAAGCACTTCCCTTGTGGGAATGTTTGAAAGTTCCTGTACGCCTGCTGCATCATAGAGTGTGCCCTCTATCACGCCGCATTTGATCTCCAGTTTGTCAGCTTTCTTTGCGAACTCACTGAGAACACGGGCTGCCGCAACGGGATCTTCCTCCGATGACATGGCACATCCGCTGGGTCCTTTGAGATGCTCGCCCAGACACTCAAACTGTGTGCCCTTTATCGCGAAATTCATCATGGTGTTCTTGTAAACCTTGTAGTGAACACCGGCTTCGCGAAGCTGTTTCCTGAGGGCTGTATCCTGCTCCACAGTGAGTCCCCTGTAGTCCACCAGGACTACGGAGCTGGCATCGGAGAGACTCTTGCTGATCGCATCGATCACGACCTTTTTCTGCTCTGTCTTTGCCATTACCTTGTCTTTCCTCCTTCTTTTATTTTTGCCGAATCGGGCCGGGAAATAACTTCCCGTATCCCATAAAAAATGGTCCCCGCACATGCGAAGACCATTCTGAGGTATACATATCAATGTCTCCCTCGGCTGGCGGGCTTTCGCTCCTTACGCCCTTCAGGGCACCTGCTGTCTTCGGCTTACGACTGTGAAAATGTATCACATAATCATTCTGTTGTCAATATCCTGTCCATCCCTGAAAATCAGGACCTGTGTGTGGTCTGATTGGCACAAACACCCTGGCCCGGATCCATCACTGCATGTCAAAGCTTAAGTGCGGTCTGATTTGCACGATCACCGTAGCCCGGGTCCATCCCTGCATGTCAGAGCTTAAGTGCGGTCTGATTGGCACAAACACCGCATGGCCGGGTCCCTCCCCGCATGCCGGGACTTGAGACTCCTTGTGTGAAGATCCTTAAAACTGTCTCTCTTGTCTCAGAAAGCCTGCATATCTTCCGGGGAAAGAGTCTTTACATTTCCCCTTTCCAGCACTTTCACGGTCTTCTCCTGATCGTCTGTCTTTAAGGCAATGGGGGCGCCGTCTGTGGGAATGCTGAGTCCGTATATATATCTGATGCCGATCCCCTCATCCTGGATCATTTTGACCACTTTTCCGAAACTGCCCACTTCATTTTCCACCACAACTGCGATCACATCGTCCATCCTGGCCGCCATCCCGGCGTCCTTAAGTATCTTACAGCCTCTTTCGCTTTCCCCCAGGATAAGCCTCAGAACGCCGTAATCCGCAGTGTCTGCTATGCACACTGACAGAATATTGATATTTCCCTCACTCAATATGCGGAGAGCATCATCAAGCCTTCCGTTTTCATTTTCAAGAAAAACCGATACCTGTTTTATATACATATGATATCCTCCTTTTCGCAAGCATCACATCCCGACCGCCTGTCGTCTTCCGATAACCCTTCACCTTCAGATTTCATACGATCTCCGGTCACTTGTAGAGATTTCTCTTATCCGTAACGTGCTTTGATTTGCCGTCGAAGTGCTCAAGCCCGCCGGGTTCCACAAGACGAACCTTTGCATTCAGGCCTATGGCCTGGCGGAGCTTGTCATGGACCTCTTTTGACAGTTTCTCAAGGCTGCTGATCTCATCGGTAAAGATGTTATCCGCAACTTCCACCTGGACTTCAAGGGTATCGGCGTTGTCAACCCTGTCCACAACCAGCATGTAATGGGGTGTCATGCCGTTTATGGTCAGAAGAGCCGCCTCCACCTGCGACGGGAACACGTTCACGCCGCGGATGATGAGCATGTCGTCGGTACGGCCTCTGAAACGCTGTATCCTGGCCATTGTGCGTCCGCACTCACATTTATCATATTCAAGGCTTGTGAGATCCTTTGTGCGATATCTGATGAGAGGCATGCCCTCCTTTGTCAGGTTGGTTATGACCAGTTCACCGTCGCCGCCCTCAGGCTGCTGCTCAAGAGTTGAGGGGTCGATTATCTCAGGAAGGAAATGATCCTCCCATATGTGAAGTCCCCTGTGGTATTCGCAGTCATTTGCAACCCCGGGTCCGAAGATCTCGGTGAGACCGTAGATGTCATAGGCCTTGATCCTGAGTCTCTTCTCCATCTGATCCCGCATTTCGTCGGTCCAGGGTTCAGCCCCGCAGATAGCGGCCTTCAGATGGATCTTGTCCAGAACGCCCATCTTTTCTATATCCTCAGCCACATGCAGCAGGTATGAAGGTGTGCAGGCAATCGCCGTCACCTTGCAGTCGATCATCATATCTATGAGCTTCTGGGTATTTCCCGTGGACATGGGTATGACCAGGGCTCCCAGATATTCTGCGCCGTAATGGGCTCCCAGACCCCCTGTGAACAGACCGTAGCCGTAACCCACCTGGATTATGTCGTCCCTGGTGATGCCCGCCATTGTCAGGCATCTGGCCACGCATTCCGCCCAGATATCGATGTCCCGCCTTGTATAAACGCCGATCTTGGGTTTGCCCGTGGTACCGCTGGAGGCGTGCACCCTCACCAGCTCTGAAGGCGGGACTGCCGCAAGGCCAAATGGATAGGCTGCGTTCAGATCCTCATAGGTGGTGAAAGGAAGCTTGCTCAGGTCTTCTACGCCCCGTATATCTCCGGGTTCCAGACCCACTTCCTGCATTTTCTTTCTGTAATAGGGCACATTGTGATAAACCCTGTTGACGACTTTGACCAGGCGGCTGCTCTGCAGAGCCCTGATCTCGTCCCGCGGCATACATTCCTTCGCTTCATTCCAGATCATGTTCTGTTCCTCCTTTTCCGGGCTTTTCCCGACCCGGTTATGATAGCACATATACAGGGCGGTTTTCTACAAAAAAGGATAAAAACAGTATAAATTTTTTGAAAATTTATCCTTGAAATATCAGAATTCCAGTTCTCTCTTTCTGAAGAAAATATATGAGAGGAGGAAGCACAGGAAAATAGTGGCAAGGCACCCCAGGAAGCGGGGCCAGTCCCAGATCCCCATCAGGAGTTTTGACCCGAAGCCCTTTACCATGGTGACGAAATAAAGGCCATCCGCCACCGATACCCCAGGCAGGAAGGACAGTTTTGAAATACCCTTCCCCAGGAGCCCTGTGATCATCAGAAGATACAAGAGCGCTGCGATGCCTGATCCCTGCATCAGGTATACCAGGACCATGGCCACATATATCATGCCCGGGGTATTTATAAGTTCCATCACAAGGGTTGCCCCCAGATCCCTGAAATTGGCGGGGACAAAATGTATATCGGTCCTGAAGATCACCACCAGGATTAGGATGACGGTGATGGATATAGCCATAATGGCAGTGAGCCAGAATATGGAAAGCATCCGTCCCGCCACAACGCCTTTCCTGGACAGTCCTCTTCCTATGGCTGCCTGCATGGTCTTTGTCTGAAACTCTCTGTAGAGCGTGACAGTGAATATCATGATGCCGTACACCAGAAACACCAGATGGATATTGTTTATGATGCTGTCCAGGTACTGGACCGCATTGATCCCATCCTCCGAGTTCACTCCCCGGAGAGTCAACAAGACGATATAAGCGAGGAGCAGGAAGAAAACTATTGTGAATCCGGGCCGCGCAAAGGCTCTTGCCACCTCTGCCTTGACATAATTCTTGAGATTATTCATTTTCTCCTCCCTCTTTCCTGTCTGAGTCTTCATCTGCAGCAGAAGCAGTGCTTTCAGGGGTCTCTGACTGCACGCCTTCATTACCTTCCCCGGAAATAAGCGCTTCACTGCAGTGCTCTCCGGCACCTGTGTCCTCATTTCTCTCCCCGGAAATAAGCGCTTCACTGCGGTGCTCTCCGGCACCTGTGTCCTCATTTCCTTCCCCGGAAATCAGCCCTTCACCGTGGTACTCTCCAGGCCCCCCGGCACCTGTGTCCTCATTTCCTTCCCCGGAAATAAGGGCGCTGTCAGGGGTTCCTCCGCTCTTGCTCACCAGGCTGAAATAATAATCCTCCAGAGTCACTGTCTCCCTGTACTCTCCCAGTATCTGTATTCCGTTTTCCTCAAGCACTCTCTCCGCCTTCTCCAGGTCGTCCACACTGAGCCTGATCTCCCGCCTGTCGGTCACCAGATCCCTGGGATCGATCTCCCGGACTATGGTCCCCTCGTTCAGGATCCCGAATCTGTTGGCAGTGTGCTGCAGTTCCCCCAGTATGTGGGAGGAAATGATTATGGTGGTATTGTATTCTTTGTTCAGGTGCTGAAGAGTCTCCCTGACATCCTTTATACCCTGGGGATCCAGTCCGTTTGTGGGTTCGTCCAGTATCATGATCTCCGGATTCCCCAGCATTGCATTGGCGATCCCAACCCTCTGCTTCATACCCAGGGAGAACTTTCTGTAAGGCAGTTTCACCCCTTCCAGACCCACCAGTTTCAGCACCCGGTCTATCTCCTTTTTATCTTTGATGCCTTTCATGATGGCGTAATATCTGAGATTCTGGCGGGCAGTCATCTGGGGGAAGAATGTGGCCCCCACAAAGAACCCTATCCTGTTCCTGCCCCTGGCAAGCCCCCTGGCGCTGCTGTTTCCAAAGAGTTCTATGGTGCCCTGTTCATAGTTGGAAAGGCCTAAAAGGAGTTTGAAGAGCGTGGTCTTTCCCGCGCCATTCTTGCCTATTACACCGTAAATATCCCCGCGGTTCACATGGAGGGAGACGCCCTTCAGCACCTCTTTCCTACCGTATTTCTTATTTACATCCGTAACTTTTAAGATAGTATCTTCCATTTATTTCCTTTCATCCTTTCCCTGAAAGCTGTCTCCGCCATCGGGGCTGCAGCCGGAAATCGTCATGCTGCCTGTCAGACCTTTATTTTCGCCAAAAGCTTCATGTCTTATTCCATATCACCAGATCTTCAGACGCTCATCCGGATCCCAGTACATTCCGTCCCCTTCCTGTATACCGTACAGATCGATGAACTCGTCAAACTGGGACAGCGTCACATTTACCCTGAAGTTGTTCGGTGGATGCTCATCCTCGTTCTGCAGCATCTTTGCATCGCTCTCGTACACCTTGTATCTGTACAGTTCAGCAAAGGAGACGAAGAATTTATCATAATCAAAGTCCGGTTCCTTCTCCGCCAGTTTCAGGCAGCACATAACGCCTCCCATATCCGCTGTGGCTTCATCGGAGCCTCCCATGTTAAATGATGACCTGCCGGGCAAAGGACTGTAACTGTCGTAATACCTTCGAATGTTTTCCGCCTTCCTGTCGAAATTCTCCTTGTCGGTGGTATTCCAGCAGTTGTTGTACTCACCGTTCTCATCGTATTGGGCCCCGTTTTCATCGAAGGCGTGGGTCACCTCGTGCCCGATGATGGCTCCTATCTTTCCAAGAAGTTCCTCCCGCTCCATGTCCCTGGCATAAATATCTCCCATGGCAACGCCCGCCAGTATGTAAATAGCGTTTTCAGAGGGCATGTAATATGCGTTCACATTGGTGGTTGGAGTCTCGTTCAGATCCCAGTCGTCCCTGGAGGGTGTGGAAAACAGCTTGTCGGAAGCCACCCTGTCATTGTAGAGATTTATGGCCACCACGGCGTCCAGAAGAGTCCCGCCCTGGGAGGCAGGCTTGATCTCAAGGCCCGAATAGTCCGTCATATTCTCCGGATACAGAACATGCCTTCCCATGCGGTCCAGCTTCAGTATCACTTTCTTCCTGGTGTCCTCGGAAAGCCAGTCGATATCAGCCACGTGGGCTTTATAAAATTCAATGATCTCATTTACAAGATCTGTCAGGAGTTTCTTGTCCTCATAGGACAGATAAACTGAAAGATATGCCTGGTCCAGGATCTCTCCCATATAATTTCTCACATAATAGTCCATGAGGAGCGCTTCATCATCCTCAAGATTTATCTCTCCGCCCCCCTTCTGAGGCTCATCCCCGCTGAACCTCACGGGCTTTGACAATGCTCCGCTCAGTTCGTCTTCCTCAGGCAGATAAACTCCGCTGTTGGAATATTTTTCCAGGGTCTCCCTGTCAAGCAGCGGCAGTATCTGATAGATCGTGTGGGTTATGCAGAAGGCCTTCAGCTCTCTTAAGCGGCCTTCAGTGTAGGCGGAACCCAGGTTTTTTACGTAGACGGGCTGGGAGATCAGATACATGGAAGCCCGGTCCAGATCTCTGGCTGTGAGTATCTCCTTTATGGGAAATGAACCCGTCTCAAGTGCCAGTTCATCCAGGGTACAGGAGTTTTTCTCCTTCTGTTCGTCAGTGAGAGGGTAGTCCTCCTTTTTAGTGGCAAAAGCCAGAGTGCTCTCCACCTTTCTGGAATCGGTGAGTATCCTTTCTATATCCCCTTCGCTGTATCCCATTTCCGAAAGGAACCACCTGACCCTTTCATCCGTCACCAGCTTGTAACTCAGGTTCGAAGTCAGAAGGGTGTTGTAAGTGCTCATATAGGCACGCTGTTTTTCCGGACCCAGCACAAAGGCGCTCTTTGCGGGGTCTATTGAGAGCACATTTTTATCAGCATCCCGGGACACTTTATCCACGGATATGTCAAAGAGCTGGATCCCAAAGGGGTTTGCGCCGTCATTTCCGCAAAAGAAAGCTGTCATGCCGTCGAGGCTATCTATCTGCTCTATCTTTTCGATGTATTTTCTTGCAGGCTCCACGCCCTGCTCATTCCTGCGGTCCCAGTCTTTTGCCAGATCGGCAAAGGTATGCAAAAGCTCCAGATTGTGGGAATACCTGGCGGAATCGTCTTCTTTGGAAGAAAGAGGGGACGTCTCTGAAGGATCTGTCTTCAGAAGGGCCATTTTCCGTTCTTTTAAGGATCTGATATTGTCATAAAAGGTGCCGTATTCATGATCAACGGTCTCTGATCCCATTTCCTCCACAGTCATATTCTGGGGCAGGTTGTTTGAGAGAAGCCATTCCCTGTTTTCCGCAGTAAAAAAATCATCCTTAAGGTCCACCGAAACATCCTCGGTAAATACGCCCTGGACGCCGGAAGCCACCCATTTGGTCCCTTCTGAGACATAGCCCACAGGAAGGGTGGTGGACATGAAGTAATTGCCCACTTTTTCCGCGGCATTGTGCCCCAGCTGTCCGCTGTCGATGCTCCCGCAGCCTGAAAGCACAGAAGATGTGAACACACCTAACGATACTGCCAGGGCTGTGGCCTTGATCTTAAAGCAACTATGTTTTTTCATACGCTCGCACTCAGGGTCAGACTGCCTCTGCTGTCAGACCCGAAATACACTCCTTATATTTGTAATTCCCGGTTTCAGGTACGCAGCCTGCTCTGTCACCATGTCCTGTCCAAGGCAAATGAACCCCGGTCTTTCCGATGTCCTGTCCAAGGGCAATGATCCCCGGTCTTTCCGGTATCCTGTCCAAGGGCAATGATCCCCGGTCTTTCCGGTATCCTGTCACAAATCCGGCTGCCGTCCCGTATTATACAACATATTTTATTTCATGTATCCCTCCGGATCCAGATATATCCCGCCTGACATCTCATTTACATGGTTTATTATCCGGGCCTTGTCTGCTCCCGCTGCAACA
>JAILIO010000229.1 GCA_024695225.1 Lachnospiraceae bacterium | reverse complement strand
CACCGAGAAGGGCGCTTTTGCAAAGTGGTCTGACGCAGCAGCTTTTATAGACGGATTGAATAACAAAAACGGTAATTATCTGGTGGTGGTCGATGACGATGTGAATATAAGGGAGGATCTTAAGGTGCCCTCAAAGGCCGGGAGCCTTACGCTCAGCGGAAACGGGGTGTCCGGTGAACCTGTGTATCTCACATTTACCGGAGATCTGAAGCTGAAATCCAATACCGCCTTCATCAATATGGCGCTCAGGTCTGAGACCTACAACAAGAAAGACAAGACTTACAGCTTAAATGAAAAGGCGAAGATCAGCATTGGAAATTACATGCTTATATTTGACAATACGGAGTTTGAAAATAAATGCAAAGCAGTGTCCGGGGGCGGAAAATCATCCCTGGTGCTCGAGTGGGAAGAGGGGCTTAAGAGCCGTGTGACCGGCGAGACAAGAGGGACGCTCTCGGCAGACGGAGCCATAAGCGCAGGAAACCTGTCAGTTGATAACTACGACCTGAAGTCCGTTGGAAACGGAATCTCCGTGAAGGGGGATACATATCTCACATCGGCTGAACTGGATGCAAAGAAGAACATTGTCATGAAGAATCTTCATTCTTTGGACGAAAACAACAAACTCAAGTATGCGGAAAGCCAGGGGAATTCCCTTAAAGTGACGGGGACAGTTGATTCCATAAGCCCTTCCGGGAGTTCATGGTGGGGTGATGCTACGGTGTCCGTAAAGGGCGCGGACGGCGCGGGAACAGCTACAGCGAAGATCTCCAAAAATGCTGTCAGCATTTCCGTGAAATACGGAGACACTGCGTCTGCGGTAAAGAATCTCGTAAACGGGGCAAAGGTTCCTGCGTCATATTTCGTGGTGGGACGTGAAAGCGATAATATAACGATCCCTCTTAAAAAGGTGAAAAAAGGGTTACTTCCCGATAAAGATTACGCGGACAAATATCCGGTGGAACTGTATCTGAGAAAGCAGAAGATCGATGGATTTAAGGTTGATTATGAGAATTGCATACTTGGTTATTATCAAACACTGCAGGATGCCCTGACAGATGTGGATATGTACAAGGACAAGGAAAACATGTACTACATCGCTGTTGATAACACAAAGGCATCCGAGGATACCATCACGAATATTTCAAAGAATCTGAAAATGCCAAAGTACGCTGAATTACTGACTATATGCTCTGTGAGCGGGACTGCAAAGCTCAATATGAACAACCAGCTGAAACTGGGTTGCGATACCGTTCTGGAAAAAATCGGGTTCACTGACAACGGGGACAAGAAACTGAACATAAATTTGGGACAGCATTTTCTGGAGATCAAAGATCCGGTGGTCTCAGAGAAGAGGATAGGAAACATAGCAGCTGCCGGAGCCAAGGCTGAAGCCAATCTGAACATCCAGAGCAGTGGTGAACCTATTTACATAAAGGTGAACGGGAAGGCAGCGAAATTTAATTCCATGGCACTTCAGAATGTAAATCTGACAGTCGACGGGAATTATGAATCTATATATGTGGGGCTCAAAAACAACAGCACTCTCAGTGTGGTCGGAAACGCAAAGGTACAAGAGCTCACCATTACCGGTGGCAGTGTTTTCTCCGGCGACAAGAAAATGGACATTGTCAGCGTGTACAACGATGACAGCAGCGACAGCAGTGACAGTACCATAAGCTGTAACCGCCTGAACAAGGGAAAGAAGAATGAGAGCAGCGGACTCAGCATATCAGGCACGCTGGATAACAAAAATCAAAAAATTGTGATCGACACGGGTATCAGCGAGAGCGAGATAAGCAATTACCTGGTGGAAAGCGAGTCGGATGCGGGTCTGAAGAGCAAGATGCTTCTGGAACTCAAGGGGGATAATGCTGACTGCACACAGATCGAGATAAAGCCCGCTGCGCCTTCGGGATATTCGGTCAAGAAGATCGGAACAGGGGTTTATTACTGTAAGTGACCGGAATGAGATCCGCAGTTTGACAGGGCCGGAGGATGTGGATTACAATGGCTCGGTTGTGTTTATTTACATGGAATGCGTACATGTAGTTTTGGGAACAGAACTAGGTTGGACCGGATAAAAAGACAG
>JAILIO010000192.1 GCA_024695225.1 Lachnospiraceae bacterium | reverse complement strand
CAACAAACCTTCATATATAAATCTATCCACAGAAAAGAGCACCATATATGTGGGTGACTCCACCACTGTGAAGGTTGGATTCAACTCTGAAGCCACCGTAAAGGATATAAATGTGGAGAGCACCGATACAAGCATTCTCCAGGTACAGGAAGTGGGAGACGGCTCCATCAAAGTGAAGGGTGTTAAGAAGGGCACCGCAAAGATAAGGGTCAGGGTGTACAATTACAGCTGGACCGACGGTTCATCCTCAGGCAACCTGACAAAGACTATCTCCATCACTGTAAAGGAAAAACCCGTCACAAAATAATGACCTGATCGATCTGACTGACAGACTGAAGATGCGGGTGACCGTATCTTCAGTCGAAATATAGTTATAAGGTAAAGGTGTTTTCATCCTGAGTCCGAGGAAGAGCCTGCACCGGAGCCTAAGTCGAAGTATTATCATAAGATAAAGGTGTTTTCATTATGACAAGAGATAAGATCTGTCTGTATTTACAATCCTTCATATGTGTGCTCATCGCAGTTATGCTGTCCGCAGCTGCGGTTGGCATATACAGGGACGGTACTGCCAGGAAGGCAGAAGACCCCGGAGCCTCCGTATACACCTATGAAAATGTAAAGGAGGGAACCAGCCCCGCCGTGCCTGTTGTGGTCATGGGGCTTGTGCTGACCTTTGCGGGGATATATCTGGGAATAAAAGACGAAAAAGCAGATAAGCCTGTTAAAGATACGGAGATCGCAAGGGATCTTACCTGCAACAGGGTTGCAGAACCCTCCCCTGAGATGTACGCAGAAAGAGAACTTCAAAAGAAACTTGGTCTCGGCAGATGGATAGCTGCCGGTGCCTGCATGATCCCGGTATTTATTTACATTGTGAACCCTGCCCATTTTGACAGGTCCGATGCTCAGGGGCTTGAAATGGTCATAGGGTCAATGGTCCTGCATACGCTGCCCTGGGTGATACTGGCTTTTATCATCCTTTCAGTGACCACCGTTCTTCTGGAGAAGAGCATGAAAAGGCAGACAGAAGCTGCTGCAGCGAGGCTCAAAGAAGAAAAAGAAAAGGGGTTAAAGCCGGATGCGGATACAGGGGGGCCGGTAAAAAACAGTAATCTTAAAATCATAAGAGTAGTGATGTTTGCGATCGCCGTCATTTGCATCATAGCGGGAATATTAAACGGCAGCATGCACGATGTGCTGGCAAAGGCGATACTGGTATGTACGGAGTGTGTCGGTCTTGGTTAATACGAACGTTAAGAGTTTTAAGAATTTCATTCCAACAAAGAGAAGGATCATACAGTTATACTGTGCTCTCCTTTATAACGCCCAGCTCAAAGGCTTTGTCACCGGCCAGATATATGAGGGCAAGACAAAGGCTGTCTGTGTCCCCGGATTTAACTGTTATTCCTGTCCCGGGGCCGTGGGGGCCTGTCCTCTGGGCTCCATACAGAATGCCCTGGCGCAGAGCCATAACCGCATAGGGTTTTATGTCATAGGTATAATCCTTTTGTACGGCATGCTGCTGGGCAGGACCATCTGCGGCTGGTTATGTCCCCTGGGCATGATACAGGAGCTGCTTCATAAGATCCCTACGCCGAAGATTCCCAAAAGCAGGATAACAAGGGCGCTCACATATCTTAAATATGTGATACTCGCAGTATTTTGTGCGGCTGTCCCCATGTGGTACGGGTTTACCCACGGCATGGCGGTCCCCGGCTTTTGCAAATACATATGTCCCGCAGGAACCTTTGAGGGAGCCATGGGGCTTTTATCCAGTCCCAACAACCGTGGATTCTTCAGCATGCTGGGGATACTTTTTACACGTAAATTCATAATAATGCTTTTCATAGGACTTCTCTGTGTGTTCTGTTACAGGGCGTTCTGCAGGTTTATATGTCCTCTTGGGGCTATATACGGTATGTTCAGCAGGCTGGCTGTTATCGGCGTGAAAGTGGACCTGAACCGCTGCAACAGCTGCGGGTCCTGCGTCAGAGCCTGTAAAATGGATGTGAGAAAGGTTGGGGACCACGAGTGCATACACTGTGCCCAGTGCATAGCGGTATGTCCCCAGAAAGCCCTTTCACTGAAGGCTGGTGATTATGTGTTGAAAGCTCCTGAAGGCGGTATGCCGGGAGAGTCAAAGGAGACTGCAGTAAAGAGAGCAAAGACAGAAAAGATACTCTGGGGCATAGCGATAGCAGTTCTTTGTTTTGCCATCGTATGGTTTAATTTCCTGGATCCTTCAGGAAAGAAAAAGGCAAAGGCAACTTCCCCAAAGACAGTCACTGAAACTGTAAAAGATGATCCAAAAGAGGAACCTTCCGGCGATGCTTCAAAAACATCCTCAGGTGCAGAGACGGATGCCGGTGACAAGGGGGCTGACGGCGCTTCAGGTGGGGCAGGTGACACAACAGAGGAAACTGCTGAGGTTATCTCGGAAACCGGAGGTGAAGGCGCGGGCTCTGCGTCCTCATTTGAATCGGATGCTCCCATAGGTTATGAGGTGGGAGAGCAGCTTGAGGATTTCACGGCTGAATGCTTTGACGGCACCACCTTCCATCTGAAAGACTACAGAGGAAAACCTGTGATAATAAATCTCTGGGCCACCTACTGCGGTCCCTGCGTCCAGGAGATACCTCATTTCATCGAACTCAACCATAAACATCAGGATGACATAGGCATCATAGCCGTACATTCTCCCATAGTGGTGGACGAAGTGGATGAATATCTGGAAAATAAGGACTGGGATCTGCACATAACCCTGGACAACGATGAAACCGATATCTTCGGCAAGGTCAACGGAACCACGGTGATGCCTCAGACCATTGTACTCAACAGGAAGGGCGAAGTCATTTACAACAAGATCGGATCTGTCACACCGGAACTCCTTGAGCAGTTGTATGAGCATGCTTCAGAACAGTAAGATCTGATATGTGATCCGCCATAAAAACACTTACTTTAGGTGTGTGATGATCTACAAAACACTTGACTTTATCGAAATTTGATAATAGAATATCACAGTATGTTTTGAGACGCGTGGGTGCGGTCTAAGCGGCGTGAGGCCCGCCGTACACAGCGGTTTCAACAGGGAAGGAGGACCCTATATGTATGCAATAATCAGAACAGGTGGTAAACAGTACAAGGTATCCGAGGGCGATATCATCAAGGTTGAAAAGCTTGATGCAGAGCCCGGAGCAGAGATCACATTCGACGATGTGCTTGCGATCTCCGACGGAGACCTGAAGACAGGCGATGCTGTCAAGGGTGCCAGCGTGAAGGCTGAAGTCCTTGAGCAGGGCAAATTCAAAAAGGTCGTTGTCATGCGCTACAAGCCCAAGACCGGTTATCACAAGAAGAACGGTCACAGGCAGCCTTTTACAAAGGTAAAGATCTCCGGTATTTCTGCCTGAGAAATGATACAGGTAACCGTGTTCAGGGATCCTGACGGCACCTACAGGTCTTTCAGGTGCGAGGGCCACGCAGGATACGCAGACAAAGGGGAGGATATAATCTGTTCCGCAGTGTCCATCCTCGTGGTAAATACAGTGAATTCCCTGGAGGGTATCTCAAAGGACAGGGTAAGGACAGTATCAAAAAGCGGCAAGGGGTATGTGGATTGTGAATTCCTGGAAACCCCTACAGAGATCGGAAAAGCTTTTATGGATTCCTTTATCATGGGGATCCGGGGCATTATCAAAAGTTACGGCGACGATTATGTGAATTTGGATATAAAGGAGGTATCGAGATGTTAAATTATGATCTTCAGTTATTTGCTCATAAAAAGGGAGTGGGCTCCACAAAGAACGGACGTGATTCCGAGGCAAAGAGACTTGGAGCAAAGCGCGCTGACGGACAGACAGTCCACGCAGGGACCATCATCTACAGACAGAGAGGCACACATATCCACCCCGGCGTAAATGTCGGCAGAGGCGGCGATGACACGCTTTTTGCGCTTGTAGACGGAAAAGTCAGGTTTGAAAAGGTTGCAAAGAACCGCAAGCAGGCTAGCGTATATCCTGTAGAGGGATAATTTCCGTAAATCTGTTTTGAACGACTTCAGGGGGGATTGGGCGTATAGTCCGGTTCCCTCTGTTTGTTTTAATAACATGAAGGGTTTATCGCGATATTTTATCGTGATATGATCTCGGATAAATGTCAGTAAAATGTTATACTCAATAAATATAAAGGTCAGTGGAATATGTTTTCAGATAAAGTAAAGATCATCATACGAAGCGGAAAAGGCGGAGACGGGCATGTATCCTTCAGAAGGGAAAAGTATGTCCCCGCAGGAGGCCCCGATGGCGGGGACGGCGGAAAGGGCGGAGACGTCTGGTTTTATGCGGACAATAATGAAAACACCCTGGGCTCCTACCGCCGCATGCGCAAATATAAAGCAGAGGACGGCTGTGAGGGACAGGGTGCCAGAAAAAGTGGCAAAGCCGGCAAGGATCTGATACTGAAGGTTCCTGAAGGCACGCTTATAAAGGACTCTGCATCGGGAAAGATCATCGCCGACATGTCCGGGGACAACAAAAAATTCCTCATTCTGAAAGGCGGCAGAGGCGGAAGCGGCAATATGCATTTTGCTACCTCCACGATGCAGGCTCCCCGTTATGCAAAACCCGGAGGTGACGCCAGGGAACTGGAGGTGGAACTGGAACTTAAACTCATCGCAGACTGTGCGCTTGCAGGCTTCCCAAGTGCCGGCAAATCCTCCATAATATCAAAGGTATCAAATGCGAGACCTGAGGTTGCTGCCTATCATTTCACAACCCTGACTCCCCATCTGGGTGTGGTCCGGGTGGATGAGGATAACAGCTTTGTGATGGCGGATATCCCGGGACTGATCGAAGGGGCCGCAGATGGTGCGGGACTTGGGCACGAATTCCTGAGGCATATCCAGAGGACCAAGGTCCTGGTAAATGTGGTGGACGCCTCCGGTCTTGAGGGAAGAGATCCGGTGGATGATGTAAAAAGGATCAACGAAGAACTGGAGCTTTTTGACCCGGGACTCATCGGAAAACCCATGATCATCGCCGCAAACAAGATCGACATCCTCCCTCCGGAATCTGATAGCATCTCAAGGCTTAAGGAAGCCTACGAACCGGAGATGACTGTATATCCGGTTTCGGCTGTCACAGGTGAAGGCATGCAGGCTCTTATTTACGGGATATCCCAGATCCTGTCTGAACTTCCGGCGGATGACATCGTCTATGAGCAGGAGTTTGACCCTGAGACAGAACTGAACCCTGACAATTCTTCATTTAAAGTTTATTTTGACAATAAAGAGGGTGTATACTGTGTTGACGGACCTCTTGTGGAAAAAATGCTGGGATACACAAATCTGGAATCTGAAAAGGGATTTATGTTCTTCCAGAAATTCATAAAGGAAAAGGGCATCAGGGAAGCTTTGATCGATGCCGGTGTCGCTGACGGTGATACTGTCAGGATCTATGGATATGATTTTGAATATATAAGTGACATTGATGAGGAGGATCCCGATGGCATTTGAACTCACAGGAAAACAGAGAGCATATCTTTTTGGACTGTCACAGACTGAGAATGCGCTTTTTGAGATCGGAAAGAACGGAGTTACTCCGGAGGTTGTTTCTTCCATCAGGGAAGCGCTGGACAAAAGAGAACTTGTGAAGGTTAATGTGCTCAAGAACTGTCCGGAAGAAGTGAAGGATGTGGCATCCACAGTCTCTGCCCGCACACGGTCTTCTCTTGTGAGAGTGATAGGCAGAAGATTTGTGCTCTACAGAAGAAACGGCAAAGAACCGGTTATCAAACTGCCCTGAATATGAAGAAAACAGGTCTTTTAGGGGGTACATTTAACCCTATCCATAATGGTCATCTGAAACTGGCGGAAACTGCAAGGGATGCATTTTCATTGGATGATGTGATACTGATCCCCAACGGTTTTTCATATTTTAAGGCGGACATTTTGATGCCTGACGCCAAAACCAGATTCGAGATGACAGAGATCGCAGCCCTGGGGACTGATTTCCTGAAGGTCACGGATATGGAGACCAGGAGACCGGGGCCTTCCTATACCTGCGATACACTTGTTGAACTCAAAAAAAACTATCCTGATACTTTTTTTTATTTTATAATAGGAGGGGATTCCCTTTTGTCCATTGACAGCTGGAGATCTCCGGATATAGTGTTCAAAAACTGTACCATTGCCGTGACTGACAGAACAGGGTCTGACGGATTGCAGAGAGAGGCAGAGAGACTCAGAGCAAAGTATGACGCGGATATCCGGTTTTTCCATATGGACAGGATGGAGATCTCTTCATCACAGATAAGACACATGATCAGCGAGGGGTTGGATGTTTCCGGATATCTTCCTTCCGGAGTATATGATTATATCAAATACAATTCTCTTTATATCTGATACTGATGTATCTGACAGATAAAAAACTGCCGGTTCCTGCAGGATCGTTTTATAAAGATTAAGATAACCGACGGCTGAAAGAACAGGTACAAAATGGATAACAACAAAAAAACAGAAAACTTTATCATCCTTCTGGTATCCCTGTCGTGCATAGGTCTCACCGTGGAGAGCTTTCTTATGGGGTGGGAATTCTGGGTGCCTCCCATTATCATACTCGCCACAATTCTGGTATGGGCCATCAATATAACTGAAAGACTGGAATTCAGATACCGCAAGATCCTTTATATCATGTATGCCATGTTTTGCGTCTTTTTCCACGGAGTCCATCCCACAAGTTTCTTTGACGTGGCCATCATAATCATACTGACCATGTCTGCCTATTCTTTTTTCAATGAAAAATATATGATGAATCTGTTCCTGGCAGAATTTGTGGTAATAATGGCGATCCAGCTCAATCTTTCCATAGGAAGCCAGACCTTTGACCCTTTGAACATATCCAGGCTCATCCTGCATTTCATGGTTGTTATTTTGATATATTTCACCTGTACTAAGGCGATCACTGACCGCATAGAAACAGAGGAGAACACCAGGGAAAAGGATGACCAGATCGAGCGGTTTGATGCCGATATGGAAGATTTCCTTTCCAATATTTCCCATGAGCTCAGAACTCCCGTAAATGTGGTAAACGGCATGTCTGACCTTATGATAAAAAACAAAGCCGGCAACGAAGCCTTTTCCATAAAAGAAGCGGGTATAAGGCTTGCCTGTCATATAGAGGATATACAGGACTACACTGAATGCAAAAGAAATAAGATAATGCTGGAAGAAGAAGAGTATATGAGCACTTCTCTGATAAATGATGTGGTCACAAGCTTCAGGCGTCTGGACAACGATGACAGGCTGGAACTGATCGTTGATATGTCTCTCTCTGTTCCCACCAAAATGATAGGTGACATAAGGATGCTCCACAATATTTTCCGGCATCTCCTGGACAATGCGGTCAAATTCACCAGAAAGGGCGGCATATATATAAAGCTTTATACAGATGAAACCGAATACGGCGTAAATCTGTGCATAGAGATGACAGATACCGGTATCGGCATGGATAAACAGGCCATATATATGATAAAAGACGGTATGTATCAGGCAAACAAAAAAAGAAACCGCAGTTCCGGCGGTATCGGGCTGGGGCTTTATATCGTCTACGGGTTTGCCCACAGGATGGGAGGCTTTGTGAAGATAGAAAGTGAGAAAAATGTGGGTACAACTGTCCGTGTAACAGTCCCCCAAAAAGTGGCGGATAAAACTCCCTGTCTCGCTCTTTCAAACAGATCCGTGGGAGATATTCTCTTTCATACAAGATCTGATAAATATATTGTCCCCAGAGTCAGGGAATTCTATCGCACCATGGCTACTGACCTGGCTTCCAGCATGAGAGTCTCTCTATATTCAACCGAGACTGTAAGCGACATAGAGCATTTGCTGAAAACACTTAATGTGACCCATATCTTTATGGGACAGGAAGAATACTCTGAAAATCCGGAATATTTCGAAAAGCTGGCATCTAAAGGTGTTCTCGTCATAATTTCCGCAAATCCCGGCTTCAGGCTAAAAGAACCCGGCAGGATCATGATCATGCCAAAGCCTCTGTATGCTTATCCCATCATAAAGATACTGAACGAGGGAGCAGACGCCGTAAATATCGATACTTACACTGAACATAAAAAGCCGCAGTTAAAAGGAGTAAAGGCCCTTATCGTGGATGATGAGCCCATGAACCTGGTGGTGGCAACAAGTCTTTTTTCGGAATATGAAATGATCATAGATACGGCCTCCGGAGGAAAGGAAGCCATAAGAAAATTCAAAGATGACGATTATGATATCATTTTCATGGATCATATGATGCCGGAGATGGATGGCGTTGAAGCCATGAAACGGATCAGGGAAACTGCTTCCGAAATGAATAAGAAAACATTCATAGTAGCTCTCACGGCAAATGCAGTTTCCGGAGCCAGGGAAATGTTCATTCAGGAAGGTTTTGACGGATTCATAGCGAAGCCCATAGATATACCGACTTTTGAAAGGGTAATGCTGCAAGTCCTCCCGGAATCGGGTAAATCTGAGGGAGGTGAGAGATCATGAAAACTCCCGGATTCATTCGCAGGCTGAAAGATGCCATAACAGATTACAACAGGGATTTTTCTGAACGCATTTTCCTGATACTCACCATTATATCGGAATGTGTAGTGTTGATCGCCCTTATCGCAGATATCATTTTGGGAGAACATATAGGGGAGATACTGGTGCTCACAGGGACTGTGATCTTCGTTCCTGTGATAACCGTTTTAGGTCTGTATAAAGACAGGATAAAAGATTCTGCGAAGATAACTGTCACCCTGCTGGTATTATTGGTCATGCCGCTTCTGTTTTTCTTTGGGGGAGGCCTTGAAGGCGGAAGTTTTATATGGTTTATCTTTTCATTCATGTATGTGGGACTTGTGCTCACGGGAAGATGGAGAAATGTGTTCCTGGTGATGATAATCCTCCTGTCCTTTGTGTGTTTTATCACTGCCTATTACAATCCCCAGCTTGTGATCGATCACTCCCGGTCGATGCGTTTTATCGATACATATTTATCCGTGATCCTGGTGGGCATAGTCTGTTTCTTTATGGCCATGTCTCAAAACAGCATCTTTCAGTTTGAAAATAAGAGGGCGAAAAAGGAGACGGAAAGAGCAGAAGAACTCACCCGTTCGCAAAACCGGTTTTTCTCAAGTATGAGCCATGAGATAAGGACACCCATAAATTCCATTTTAGGACTGAATGAACTGATACTCAGGGATCCTGAGGTTTCAAATGAAGTACTGAAAGACGCTTCGGGCATACAGGGAGCCGGAAAACTTTTGCTTGCACTGATAAACGATATACTTGATTTTTCAAAGATGGAAGCCGGCAGCATGGATATAGTGCCGGTGGACTACAATATAGGCGATATGCTGTCTGAGATAGTCAATATGATCTGGCTGAAGGCAACGGATAAGGGGCTTAAATTCAATGTGAGCATTGCCCCTGATGTACCCGCTGTTTTGTACGGTGATGAAGTCAGGATAAAACAGGTAGTCATTAATATACTAAACAATGCCGTCAAATATACAAAAGAGGGATCCGTTGAGCTGTCTGTTGAATGTGAATCCATAGATCAGGATCATGTTATGCTCAGTTTCTCCGTCTCTGATACGGGCATGGGGATAAAGAAAGAAGCCCTGCCTGATCTGTTCAATGCTTTCAAAAGGGTTGATGAGGAAAAGAACAGAAATATCGAAGGCACGGGACTGGGGCTTTCCATCGTGAAACAGCTGGTGGACCTGATGGACGGCACGGTGAGCGTAAACAGCGTGTACGGTGAGGGCTCCACCTTTGTGGTCACATTGAAACAGGGGGTGACTGACAGCTCACCCATCGGAGACCTGAACATACACAATCAGCAGGTCCTCAAGAGAGATCGTTATGAAAGCAGTTTCAGAGCGCCGGATGGAAGAATACTGATAGTGGACGACAACGAGATGAACCTGGAGGTGGAGCGAAAGCTGCTGACAGACACTCAGCTCAAGATCGATACGGCATTGGATGGAAAAGAAGCTCTGGATATGACATTGAAGTACAGCTATGATGTCATACTTATGGATCATCTTATGCCGGAGATGGACGGTATAGAATGTCTGGAAATTATAAGGGAGCAGACCGGAGGTCTGAACAGAAACACCCCGGTGGTGGTGCTGACCGCAAATGCAGGAAGCGAGAACAGGGAGCTTTATAACAGGGCAGGGTTTGACGGTTATCTGGTCAAGCCTGTTTCGGGGATCAACCTTGAAAACGCCCTTATGAACCATATAAGAAAGGATAAACTCATCATTTCGAGAAATGTGACCAGGATGAGCCGGGACATAAATACCACTGAAAGTTATGTCA
>JAILIO010000174.1 GCA_024695225.1 Lachnospiraceae bacterium | reverse complement strand
TCTCCTTCCTAGATAAGCTGGCTTTCCATCATCCCCGTTCTTCTACTTCAGACGTCCTGACATCTAACGGAGCACCTCAGCCCATCTGGATGTCGAGTCTGCCATAAGAGCCCCCGACTATCCCATATCTCTGAAATCCTCGGCTATTGTTATACCTGTGTAAATGGAAGCTTCACGGGCCGCCACAGGCATATCGGAAGTATTCGCTATGAGAACGGTACGTTCCATAAGGGAATTCCCGGTCTTGGGATCCTTCAGTTCGGGGAACTCATTCAGAACGTCGGTCATCTCATTTCCACGTTCTCCGCATCCTATGTAGACAACTATGTCCGCCTCAGCCCACTTTGCAAGCTGATGCTGGATAACCGTCTTTCCGGAACCGAAAGGTCCGGGAACTGCCGCAACACCGCCTCTTGCGATGGGGAAGAATCCATCCACAACCCTCTGACCGGTTATAAGCGGCTTTGAAGGCGGAAGCTTTGTGGCGTAAGGACGTCCGCGTCTGACAGGCCAGGTCTGCATAAGACCCACTTCCTTGTCTCCGTCCGCAGTGGTCACTGTGGCCACCATGGCATCAACTTTGAAAGTTCCGGATTTGATATCCTTTATCTTTCCTTCCACACCATAAGGTATCATTATCTTCTGCGTGACAATGGGTGTTTCCTTGACAGTGCCGATTATGTCTCCGGCTTTTACCTCGTCTCCCACCGATACTGTGGGCACAAAATCCCACTCCTTATCTCTGGGCAGTGAAGGCACCTCAACGCCGCGCTGCAGACTGTTTCCGTATTTATCCATGATCTTGTCCAAAGGTCTCTGGATTCCGTCATAGATACTGGAAATAAGACCCGGTCCCAACTCCACGGACAACGGCTTTTCAAGTGATTCAACCGGTTCCCCGGGTCCAAGTCCCGATGTCTCCTCGTAGACCTGGATGGATGCCTGGTCGCCGTGCATTTCGATTATCGCTCCGATAAGTCTGCTCTCGCTCACGCGGACGACGTCAAACATGTTGGCATCTCGCATACCTTCCGCAATGACAAGAGGTCCGGCTACCTTTTTGATCGTGCCTTTGCTCATCGCTGTATCCCCTCCTGTTTCGTTATTTATTACTGAACAGAATGTCTGAGCCGACAGCCTGTTCCACATTATGCTTCACTCCGGCGATCCCGGCACCGGTGTTTCCGGATATGCCGGGGATCATTATCACCGCTGGATTCCTGATGCCCCTGAGTCTTTCCATCTCAGAAGGTATCCTGGAAGCAAGTTCCTCAGTCACATAAATGACAGCATATTTGGAACCTGAAAGTCTGCGGATGATCTCCTCGCCCTCGTTTGGATCCTTTACAGGGAATATATCCAGACCAACGGCCGAAAAACCGTATATACTGGCATAGTCCCCCACAACTGCTATCTTATACATACATCTCCCGAAGCCTTCCCGTGATCTCATCTGCCGGGATATTATTTTCGCGGCAAGTGAGCACTATTCTCACAGTTTTGATCTCGTTCTGTCTGGCAAGCACGTAAGCCACAAGAGGCCCTGCAGTAAAAGTATGATATTTCTCAGGTGATATAGCCCTGATTATCTGATCATCACACCATTTTTCAAATACCGAAGGAGATTTCTTAAGAGCCTCCACCGCTTCGCCATAGCCGGACTGAGTCAGGAAATCATAAAGCTGGTCCAGCCCTGACACCGCAGCGTTTATAAGTCCTTCAGTATAGATGGTCTTGCAGGGAGACAGAGCTCTCTTCAAAAACTCCCTGGACTTTCCTGCCCGGCATCCCCTGACGGCTATCTTTATGTCTGCCACAGCCACAACGCTCTCTGCATATTCCTTTATGACGGGAACATCAGATTCGGCAGCCGCCTTGGTGATCTCATCCAGACACGCCTTGTCGATTATGCAGTCACACACCTGTCCGTCACGGTTGTGAAGAAGACTTTCAAAGGCTTCCTTTGCACATTCTCTCATCCCCTGGGGAAGAGCCGTGTAATTCTTCTCTCTGAGAGCATCTTCAATAACCTTGGGTTCAGTGTATGTACCCTCGTTGTAAATGGCAACATCTTCAGGCGCATCGATACAGATCTTCTTTACAGCCGCCTTCAAATTATGAAATTCACGCGGTATGAAAAGCACACTGAAAACATCTTTTCCGATACCAAGTTCGCCCATGGTCTTCCAGATGTCTTCTTCCTGCCCTTCCAGCACCTTTTCAGCGGTCTCTCCTGCCTCACCGTTCCCCCAGCCCTTTTCAGCCAGAAGATCCATACAGTCTTTGTATGTAGGGGCGCTTACAAGAGAATCGAGAAAAGGCCGGTTCAAAAGTTTAACTTCAAGGGCCCTGATGCGCGACACCGCGTATGTAAAGCTTTTATCAGCCATATTTACTCCGTGTCTCCGGTAAAGAGAACCTTCCGGGCTATATCGGAAAGCAGATCATGTCTGTCGTCAAATATCGCCCTGAGAGTACAATTCTCTTCTATGCCGCCATAGGACAGGATGAAACCATTTTCAATGTCCGCCGGCTTTTCGTCTATACTCACTGAATATCCGGGTTTTCCGGAAAGAGAGGAGACAAATTTTTTGAAACTGTCAGGCATGCGCTCAAGGTCTTCTGCCGAAAAACCAGCTTTTCCTTCACCTTCCTGCACATATGCACCCATCAGCTTCTCCATCAGCGAAAAGTAAGCGTTCACATCGAGACCCGCAACTTTTTCGTATGCTTTTTCAAGCACCCCTGATATCAACTCCTGTCTGGCATTCAGAAGAGCTGTTCTCTTTTCCATGTCTACAGCAGATGCAATACGGTCACGATTGATCCCTTCGGATCTCTCATCCCGGCTTTTCGCCTCTGTCTTCAAGGCACTGCACTCTGCCTCTGCATCCTTGATAATAGAATCGGCTTTTTCCCTGGCTTCGGAAACCCTGGCCTCCGCAGTCTTTTCAGCCTCTTCTCCTATCTGTCTGATTATTTCGTCAAGTCCGTTCATAATACCTCTGATCCCTCATCAACCGGTGATGTTGGTTACCGCAAGGATCGAGATAAGAAGTGAAAGGATAGCATAGGTCTCGACCATAGCGGGAAACAGCATCGACTTACCGAACTCCTCGGGTCTCTTTGCTACGAGCTGGATAGAAGCAGCAGCTGTCTTGCCCTGATAGATAGCTGAGATCAGTCCGGCCAGAGCAATGGGAAGACATGCAGCAAATATAAGAAGTCCTGTTCCCATATCGATCTCAGATGCTCCGCCGCCCAGGAGGCCAACACTTGAAAGTGTTATGAAAGCCACCAGAAGGCCATAGATGCCCTGTGTGCCCGGAAGAAGCTGAAGCACAAGCACCTTCGCGAATTTACTGGGATCCTCGGTAACTACTCCGCTGGCAGCCATACCGGCTATACCTACTCCGATCGCAGAGCCGCAGCCTGCAAGTCCAACTGCCATTGCGGCACCAATAAGTGCCCATACAAGTCCTGTCATTAGTTTGTCTCCTCCTTAAATTCATAATATTTTGTATCTTGCTTGAAGGGACGGAAGGGAAGTCCGCCGCCTTCATAAAACTTGCCAAAGAACTCAACATACTGAAGTCTGCATGTGTGAACATATGCGCCCAGAAGGTTTATGGCGATATTCAGTATGTGTCCGAAAATAAAGACTATTATAAACACGATGGTTCCAACCACAGTCTTTCCGCCCATGGCACCCATTGTATTTATGACTGATGCGATAACGCCGGTGGCCAGGCCCAAAGCCAGAAGCCTCG
>JAILIO010000150.1 GCA_024695225.1 Lachnospiraceae bacterium | reverse complement strand
TTTCTGCGTTAGGATAAAAGAAAAAGGCAGGCTAAAAGCCTGCCCGGAAAGGACAATATGACTCTCGCCCAGCTCCGCTATTTCTGTACCGCCGCGCGTTACCACAGCATCACACAAGCCGCCAAGGCACTGTTTGTCACTCAGCCCACCATTTCTATAGCGATACGGGACCTTGAAAAAGAGTTTTCCGTGACCCTCTTTACCCATACAGGATCCCGAATCTCCCTGACAGAGGAGGGAGAGCGCTTCTATAACAGAGCCTCCGTCATCCTCTCTGACTGCGAGGACCTGCAGGCGGACTATTCCTCTCCCAATGCTTCCAAAGCCATTGTCCGGCTCGGGATTCCGCCCATGCTGAGCACGATATTTTTTCCGGAGCTCCTCGACGCCTTCCATAATGAGAATCCGGATGTATGGCTGGAACTTCAGGAATACGGATCGGTCAGAGCCTGCGCTCTGGTCCAGAATGATGTGCTGGACATAGCCTTTGTCAATATGGAGCTCCCCAACATAGATAAGTTTCAGACAATGACCCTTACTGTAGAGCCTCTCTTTTTTGGCGTCTGCAAAGGACATCCGCTTGAAAACATTGATGAGATCAAACTGGAAATGCTGGATGGGCAGTCTCTGGTCCTCTACAACCAGGATTCCGTTCAGAACCGCATTCTTCAGACCCGGTTTGTGGCTCTGGGCGTCCAGCCGAGGATCGTAATGCGAAGCAGCCAGATCCCCACCATCCTGAAGTTCCTCAGACAGGGCCAGTGCGGCTGTTTCTTTTACAAAGATGTCCTTCCGCTTATGCCCGAGGTCATTGGCCTCCCTTTGAACCCCGAGATCACCACCCGGGCCGGGCTGGTCTGGCGCAGAGGGCGGTATGTCAGCAGCGGGATTAAAAAATTTCTCGATTTTTGCAAGAGTTATTATTCATAGATCATTACCTGATTGGTCCGATCCACCAAAAAATACCTGTTTACTAAAGGGGCGTGCCGCAAAAGCGTAGGTTTTGAACCTTCACGCTTAATGCGACAGCCCCTTGTAACTGCCTTTACCATGAGGTACGGTTTCAAGCATTAAAGCGCCTGAGGTTATTATCCTCGGGCGCTATCTTTATTTCACTTAATCAATTTCAATCCCCTTCGCGGGTCAGGGTGTTCCAAACCCTATGTCTCAGAACCCTGATAAACACTGGGCTGTGAGACCGATTTGCGGGGCAAAATGATTTTCACGCTTCTGATCCACCTTCTGTACTCTAAAAATGCCGTTTTTCCCAGTAAAATCAAGGTGCGTGGCAAAATCATCATTTTCTTCTATTTTTGAGATGTTCTCACTCATTCTGTAAGCAGCCTCTCATCTCCTGTTCCATTTCATTATACTATCATCTTTCTTCTTTCACTACTTGTATTCAGCACATATTATGGTGACTGTATATATCATGGAAATTTCTACTAATCATAATAGTTTCATAGGTGCACCCATTTTTCTTCAGCCTTATTCCCCCTATTCCGGCTCAATTTCCAGTCCAAAATGTCGTCCCCTAGAGAGGCAGATAAAGGCCGGAAAGGCTTGATTTTACAGGGTTTTCAACCCTTTGTGCTTATAACTCTTAATATTCATTGTATCCGAATATATGTCCTAACGTTCATGGACGCCACCAGCATAAAATCTGCCGGAAATGTATAGGTTCCCGTCACCCTTGCGATCCGGATATCTCCGTCTTCCAGTGGCCCCCGGAGCATCTCAAGGACCGCCGGTATGAATTCCGGCATCTCATCCAGATACAGGACTCCCCTGTGAGAGAGAGAAACCTCCCCGGGGCAGGGCGGGCTTCCGCCGCCGCACAGCGCCGCTGAGGTAATGGTATGGTGAGGCGCGCGAAAAGGTCTCGTGGTCAGAAGCCCTGTTCCCTTCGGCAGGGTCCCTGCAATGGAATGGATCTTCGTGATCTCCAGTGCTTCCTCCATGCTGGTCTCAGGCAGGATCGTCGCGATCCGTTTGGCTGTCATGCTCTTTCCGGCTCCCGGCGGACCGATCATCAGAAGATTGTG
>JAILIO010000131.1 GCA_024695225.1 Lachnospiraceae bacterium | reverse complement strand
GAGATCTTCATTGAAAGGCGTTACTATCGCAACTCCTGCCCCTTTAAATATTGCCATTTTTCCTTCCTTTCCCGTTACGACGGAATTGATATATTTCAGAACTTGACATTGCTAAGCATGGTTATGTTATCCGCTTTTGCAGCTATCTCGTCTGTCAGTACAGTTCCTGTGAGGACCAGCTTTGTACGGTCGGGTTTCATATCAATGAGAGCCTCCAGCTCGGAGCTGGTGATCACCCCCATATCCAAAACCCCAAGGACCTCGTCTAACACCAGCACATCACACTCCCCTGTGCTCATGACCTTTCTGGCGTAGCCCAGACCGTTTTTGATATTCTGTATCTCCTCATCCCTTTTGTCCCCGGACAATTCAGAGAATTCCCCCGGAGACCTTTCAAACCTGAATATCTTAAGCTCAGGTTCCAGTTTTCTAGCATACTCAGAGATGTCGATGCCCTTCCCCTTAAGGAACTGGATAATAACTGCATGTCCACCGTTACACACGCACTGCAAAGCAAGCCCAAGAGCGGCTGAAGACTTTCCCTGTCCGGTTCCGCTGTATATTACAGTCGGTTCTCTGTCCATCGCTGCTACCCTCCGTATACAATTAAAAACTCACACGCGATTCTATCACAGGGCAGAGACAAAATCAATGTGTTATATCTGATGGACTTGACAGAGAGAAATCTATGTCCTAAGATTTTCCTGTTCAAGGAGAGTTCTCTCTGTATTTTCCGCAGCAGGAAGGATGGATAATTGAGAAGGCCGCTGTGCGCGGCCGGTCTGGTGTTTATTTCCGTTGTATTCCTGTATGTCATGAAAATTCTTCCCCGGATCCCCGACTATTCGGAACTGGAGGGGCGTTCATTTACAATTGCAGGTATAACCGACAGACGTGAATCCAGGGAATACGACGGCAGACCGGTCACCTATGTATATGTGAGATTAAATGAAGATGTTCTGCCCTTTGAAAAAGGGTCGGTGCTGAAATGCGTTCTTTCAGATCCGGAGGCCGGACCCAAAACAGGATCCGGGATAAAAATAAAAGGGCTTGTGGAACCATTTTCCAAAGCCAGAAATCCCGGATCATTTGACAACCTCCTGTACCAGCGCTCCTTAGGGATATGCTGCAGCCTTAAAAACTGCATTATACTCTATGAGACCGAAGAATACGACCACTACAGGGAAGCGCTTTCCATGGTCAGAGAATATCTCGGCATGCTGCTGGACAGGGTGTTCGGGGAGGATGACGGAAGCATCCTGAGAGCTGTGACCCTTGGGGATAAGACTGCCCTTGACAGCGAAACAAAAGCCATGTACCAGAGAAATGGCATAATACACATACTGGCTGTGTCCGGTCTGCACATTTCAGTGCTGGGGGCAGGTCTTTACCGTATGCTCAAAAAAACCGGTCTTCCCTCTGCAGTATCTGTGTCACTTGCTGTATTCTTCATGTATTCCTACGGCCAGATGTGTGGTTCCTCCGCATCGGCCGTTCGCGCCATAACCATGTTCTCCATCAGGATGGGAGCGGTGCTGCTGCACAGGACTTACGACCTTCTGACTGCCCTTACCGCCGCAGCTCTTATGATACTGGCCTCATCCCCTCTCTATATAACCCAGGCAGGGTTTCTGTTCTCATTTTCAGCGGTGTTCGCAGTTGGGGCCGTAAGTCCGGTGACAGATGATATCCTGATGCTGAGAGGTATTAAAGGCCGCAGGAAAAAACTGATATCTGCCTTTTCTTCGGGAGCTGATATAGCGCTTATCACTCTCCCCATACACACAGGTTTTTATTATTCATTCCCCGTGATCTCACTTGTGATAAACCTGATCGTGATCCCCCTCATGACTGTGGTGATGGCAGGGGCCATAGTATCCATGGCACTTGGCGCAGTGTTTCTCCCCCTGGCCTTCCTCCCTGCCTTTCCGGTCAAAATGATTCTCAGGCTCTACGAAGGGCTTTGTACCCTTGGGGATATGATGCCTGTAAATAATGTCATAACCGGCTGTCCTGCACCCTTCAGGATTGTGATCTATTACGCTTTGATATCAATACCCCTTATTTTTCACAGAGATCATTCCCCCGCAACATTTCTGACGACTGTCCTGGCTGCGGCATCCCTGCTGGTATTCAGGCCCTGCACCGGGTTTGGCATGACATTTCTGGATGTTGGACAGGGAGACTGTATATATATAACAGACGGCAGGGGAACCGATATCCTCACGGACGGTGGCTCAACAACGGAAATGTCACCGGGTGAAAGGATAATAGAACCCTTTTTGAAATACAACGGCATAGACGAATTGGACTGTGTGTTCATAACCCATCTGGACGCGGACCATTACAACGGGATAATGGAAATGATAGAAATGTCCGGAGCGGGATGCGTGAAGATAAAACAGATCCTTCTGAACGAATGTGTGGTCCAAAACGGAGGTGAAAAATTAAAAGAGCTGTCAGACCTCTGCGATTCACTTGACATCCCATTAAGAACCATCTCCAAAGGGGATATGGTAAATGCAGGAGACCTTACCGTCAGATGCCTGTATCCGGAAAGCACAAGAAAACGACAGGATCTCAAGGGAAGATCTGCTTTGGAAGGAACAAAAGGATCCCCTTATCCTTCAGATGGAAATGAGGACATGAATTCACTTTCCACAGTGCTCCGCGTGGAATACAGAGACTTCACATGTCTTCTCACCGGCGATATTCAGGATACGGGGGAAGAGAAACTGACAGAGATCATAAGATCGGAAGAGGGATTCAGGGACACGGATATACTTAAGGTAGCGCACCACGGCTCCAAAAATTCCACTCCCGCAGAGTTTCTTGAACTTACAAAACCTGCAGTCTCCATTATATCCGCAGGGAAAGACAACAGTTACGGACATCCCCACAGGGAGACACTGAAAAGACTTGATGATGCAGGCTCCCTTATCTACAGCACGAAGGAGTACGGAGCCATATCGGTAACTCTTTCAAATGAAAATGAAAGCGCCTTTTGCATAAACGGATACCTGAACGGAAAATGAACTCTCTCAGTTTTTCTTTCCGGACAAGGGGTTCATCCTGTTCACCGCGGATCTGATCTTATTTATATCTATCTCCGGTATATGGATCTCGGGTATGGACAGATCATTTAAATTGATATCCGGCATGGATATATCAGGTATGGAAATGTCAGGAAATTCCATTTCCTCTTCAATGTTCCGCTCTTTTAACAGTTTCTCATAAGGAGACAAAAGTTCCTCCTGGGCTTTCTTCATGCCGGTCACGGTGGTCACCGGATGGTACAGCATGGTGGTCTGCACGTAGATAAGCATGTCTCTCCTGAGCTTTTCGGAAGAGATGCCATAGAAGTCCGGAGTCATGCTCAGTCTGTGATACAGGGCATAGGACATATTTGAAGCGAGCATATCTATCTCCGAAGCCATATCCCCGCTCTCCCCCGTGGCATAGCCTGTCACAAAGCTTTTTCCCTCCTGCATTTTGCTTTCTGCGAAGAGACGGAGGTTATCTTCTCCTGTCAGACCACCCAAAAGCAGGAAACCTGAAGGTTTTTTGCCAAAATGGTCATATTTCCCGCTGCAGAAGGAGCGGTCCATCAGGATCTTTATCCTGTAGCCCCCAAAGTGATCCTTTATCCTGAAAGCGTACAAAATGGCATCAGCGGTTTTGAGTTGTTTTTCCAACGTGTGATCAACGCTGTCATGTATGTGGCATTTACCCTGGACTATGCAGCGGTAACACCCGGTGCATCCGCTTTCCATATTGAGTTCATGGAGATTCAGCACCGTTGTGGTATATTTCACGGAATGCCTGAAGGCAACGATAGAAGACCTGAGATACTCGTCATTTTTGGCGCAATCCGTTATCACCAGTATCCTGTACATGGGATCTTTTTCGGAAAGTACGCTGTCATTATGTTTCACGGAAATACCAAAGGGGATGTCCTTATTTTCCCTGCCTGAAAATGATCTGTTGTAAATGCCCTCATTTACACAGTGGACCACATAGTTCCAGTATCTGACAACATCCAGCTGGCCCTTGTTTTTGAGGAGATCCCCTGTGGAAAGGGACAGTCCCCGGATCACCCTGAATCCCATGTCATAAAGGTTATCTTCGAGATAACGATGGGCCGTGATGTCAAACAGATGGACCGAAGTAGTGATCTGTGTCACATACTTGTCCTCAAATCTCTCTCCCGTTCCTTTGAATAGTTCGATGAACCTGACAAGCTGGGCCGGTGCCATACCCACATACACGGGGTATGAAAAGATCACAAGATCTGCGGCCTTTACAGCCTCCACAGCGCTTTCCATATCTTCTGTCCCGTCGGAGTATTTAAGCACATGAATCACATGCATGTCCGTCTCGGGGAATTTCCTGTATATGTATCTGCAGGTCTGGAAAGTGATGCTCTTCTCACCCTTGGGGCTTCCGTTTATCACAAGGACTTTCATGAATTGTTCTCCGCCTTTGCCTTTGCTGAAAACTCGGCTCTCTTCCTCAGCCTGGGATCCAGGATCTTCTTTCTGATCCTCAGGGATTCGGGAGTCACCTCCAAAAGTTCATCGTTGTCAATAAAATCAAGACACTGTTCAAGGCTCATAACCCTGGGGGGCGTGAGCCTGAGGGCGTCATCCGCCCCGGAGGACCTGGTGTTTGTCAGATGCTTTGTCTTACAGACATTCACTTCCACATCCTCTGATTTGCCGGTCTGTCCTATCACCATTCCTCCATAGACCTTTGTGTTGGGTCCGATGAAGAGAGTCCCCCTCTCCTGTGCATTATAAAGGCCGTAAGTTATGGCCTCCCCTGTCTCAAAGGAGATGATGGAGCCCTGTTTCCTGT
>JAILIO010000129.1 GCA_024695225.1 Lachnospiraceae bacterium | reverse complement strand
ACCGATCTGCACATTGTCGGTCCTCCAGTTGTGGACCATGAACCTGTCCAGAGGGATATCCCCGTACATGGTCTTTATCTCGTCGTCGGTCATCTTCACATGGGTGCCCAGGGCGGGAAGCACATCGGCTTCGATGCCCATATCTTCGAACATGTGATAATAAGCGTTTGTTATAAGCCCGGACCCGGAATAAAATCTGGTGAAATCCGGAGGGATCAAAAGTACCCTGTGGAGAGCCGACGCATCCAGGGGAGATCCCTTGAACGTCTGTCCTGAAAGGGATTCCTTGAGAGCTGCCCTGACCTGGTCGTCAGAAAGCCCTTTTTCTGTTTCTGCGTATTTGAATATCCTCATCTCTTTACTCTCGCATTCCCGGCATAGATGGACCAGATCTGGTCCTCACTTGAAGGTGAGCCGTAATCGTTAAGGGTTGTGGGTACCAGGGCTCCCGATGCCCATCCGAACTGCATGCACTTCTCTGCGTCCCAGCCCTTCAGAACGCCGTAGAGAAGACCGCCGGTGAATCCGTCTCCGCCGCCGATCCTGTCCAGAACGGGGATGTCTCTCTGCTGCTCAACATAGAATTCTCCGTCGGACTCCAGGATCGCTCCCCACTTGTGCTCGTTGGCATTTACAACTGTGCGGAGCGTGGTGGCAAACATGGAGGTGTTCTTGAACTTCTCCTTGGCTGTCAGGATCATGCCCTTGAAGCTTTCGATCTTGCTGGAAATGTCCTTGCCGCCTGCTTCAGGTCCCTGAAGCCCCAGAGCCAGCTGATAGTCCTCTTCGTTTCCGATGAGGATATCCGTGATGGATGCGATCTCTGTGAATATGTTCCTCAGTTCCTCTTCTCTTCCCTTCCAGAAGGATGCGCGGAAGTTGAGGTCGAAGGAGATCAGAGTCCCGTATTCCTTGGCTGCCTTTGCAAGCTCCAGGCAGAACTTGCTGGTGTTCTCTGAAAGCGCAGCCACAAGGCCTGAGATGTGGAGGATGGCCACGCCCTTCTCGCCGAAGATCTTTTTCAGATCGAATTCGTCGATGCTGATGGTGCGTCCCACTTCACCGGCTCTGTCGTTTGTGACCACAGGGCCTCTCATGCCGTAACCTGAATCCGCTATGTTGAACTGATGGCGATATCCCCAGGGGCCGCCGGGCTCGACACATGCTCCCTCATAATCGATGTTGCGGCTTCTCAGCTCATTCTGGATAAATGTTGCAATGGCGTTGTCTTTTACAAATTTTGTGAGAACCAGTCCCTTGTATCCCAGGGATGAAGATATATTTACAACATTGCTCTCCGCGGATGTGGCCTGCATGTAGAACATGTGGCTGTTCTGCACGGGCATCCTGTCCACGGGAGTGATGCGAACGCCCATGGATGTGGGGCATGCGACACCGTAGGTGAAGTTTTCCTTAACTTTGAGAGCCATAATCTTTCCTCCTTTTATGCTGTTGAATCCTGTTCTTATTTACGCCCCATGCGGCCGTATGCCTGTCCGGGGTTTTACCGCCGGCCTGCACACAGCCGCCTGAAGCTTTGATCCGTCTTATGATGCCGGTGTCCCTGCGCACAGGGTCCCCCGGCTCAGTCAGCGGAAGGTCTCCCCTCCGCCCGTTCCGTTATGCAGTATAGGTCTCGCTGGAGGTGCTTCCGCCGTGTCCGGTCCAGTTGGTGTGGAAATACTGGCCTCTGGGCTGATCCAGTCTCTCATATGTATGCGCTCCGAAGTAATCCCTCTGTCCCTGAAGCAGATTTGCGGGAAGCTTCTCCGATGTGTATCCGTCGAAGTATGAGAGAGCTGAGCTCATTGCGGGGATAGGGATGCCTGCAAGGGTGGCCTTTGCCACAACCTGCCTCCAGGAATCCACACAGTCCTTGATGGTTTCCTTGAAGAAAGGATCCAGCAGAAGGTTGGAAAGCTCAGGGTTCTTGTCGTAAGCTTCCTTTATCTTGCCCAGGAATGTGCTTCTGATGATGCAGCCGCCTCTCCACATAAGGGCGATGCCGCCGTAGTTCAGGTTCCATCCATAGGATCCTGCAGCGGTTCTCATAAGGGTATAGCCCTGGGCGTAGGAGATGATCTTGGAGGCGAAAAGAGCCTTCCTCATCTGCTCTATGAACTCTTCCTTATTTCCGTCGAATACTGCCTCCGCCTTGGGATATTCCTTGGCAGCGTTCACTCTCTCGTCCTTCATGGCTGACAGGCATCTTGCAAAGACAGCCTCGCCGATAAGGGTAAGGGGCACTCCCTCTTCAAGAGCGGATATGCCGGTCCACTTGCCGGTGCCCTTCTGTCCTGCGGTATCCAGGATATTCTCCACCAGAGCCGAGCCATCCTCGTCCTTGTAGGCCAGGATATCCCCGGTGATCTCGATGAGATAGCTGTCGAGTTCTGTCTTGTTCCACTTTTTGAAGATGTCGGACATTTCATCGTCTGAAAGTTTCAGAAGATTTCTCATGATCTGATAGCATTCGCAGATCAGTTCCATGTCGCCGTATTCGATGCCGTTGTGGACCATCTTTACGAAATGTCCTGCTCCGTTCTCACCAACCCAGTCACAGCAAGGTGCTCCGTCTTCGACATGAGCGCAGATCTTCTGGAATATGGGCTTTACCGCTTCCCATGCGTTGGGTGAACCGCCGGGCATAAGTGAAGGTCCGTTGAGGGCGCCCTCTTCACCGCCTGAAACACCGGTTCCGATGTAGAGTTTTCCGGCTTCTTCCACATGGGCAGTCCTGCGCATGGTGTCCTGATAATTTGAATTTCCGCCGTCTATTATGATATCCCCTTCTGAAAGCAGAGGAAGAAGCGCGTCTATGGTGGCGTCAACCGCAGCGCCGGCCTTTATCATCATCATGACCCTGCGGGGAGTCTTAAGGCTGTTCACCAGTTCTTCAAGGGAATGAGTGCCTATTATGTTCTTTCCCTTTGCCCTGCCTTCAACGAAGTTGTCCACCTTGGATGTAGTCCTGTTGTAGACAGCCACCGTGAATCCCTTGGATTCCATATTCATCACAAGGTTTTCACCCATGACGGCCAGTCCGATAAGTCCAATGTCTGCATTTCCCATTTTGTAACCCTCCTTTTATGCTTCAGTCATCATTATTTTTGTTTTCATTCAAATCCCTTATATACCTCTTCAAGATGCTTTCCGATGTGCTCAAAGAGCTTCTGTGCATACTCTTCGGCGTACTTTCTCCAGTCGGCATAGAGCCTGTCCTTGAACTCAAGGGAGCCGTCTGATGCCTTTTTGTTCAGGATGAGACCGTAGGTGATGTGGATGACCTGGCGGGCATCGTTCTGCAGGAGCACTGAAGGAAGCTCTGCATCCGAAAGCTTGTCTATATCGGGAACCTTGGAGAGATCCGTGGTCACGTGATAGTACTTGGAAGCTTCAGAGAAGGCTTCATTGAGGGCATATTTATGCACTTCCCTGTAGAGCGCAGGATCGTGCTCCGCGATGATCTGCATAGCCACAAGCCAGTTGGTGCCTGCGGTCTTCAGATGGAAATGGCCCTTTGT
>JAILIO010000065.1 GCA_024695225.1 Lachnospiraceae bacterium | reverse complement strand
CTGCCTCATCACATCTCTCTTAGGGGCGATCTCCTTCAACAGATCATACATGGAATCGGCGTTCTCATTTATCAGAAATCCGTTCCTGCCGTCTGTGATCCCCTCGGAAGCGCAGGAATCCCTGATGAGAACGCTGGCGGTCCCGCAGGCTGCAGCCTCCCGGACCACTATCCCGTTTGTGTCGTAGGTTGAGGGAAATAAAAACAGATCGGCTCTTGTGTTCCATGCTCTCAAGAGATCCCTGTCGTACACGGGGCCCACAAATATGATCTTGCCACTCATCCCGTCTTTTCCGGGTGTTACGGTGCATTTATCACCATCGTATGAATCCATTGCGATGCCGTTATCCTTGACCCTCTGCTCGAGTTTTTCCCTGTCTGTGCCTCCACCGACAAAAACCATGCGGTAATTAATTCCGCTCTCCGACAGTTTCTTCATGGCATCAATTATTATGGGTATGCCCTTGTACTCCATTATCCTGCCCACAAAGAGAAATAAGGGAATATCCCCGGGCACATCCTTCTCACCTATAGCTTCTTTCACAAGCTCATCGGAAACCGTGCCCTTGTCAAAGTCCACCCCGTTGTTCATAACCCTGTACTCCCCACTGTAGCCGAGAGCCTTAAGATCCTCTCCCGCCCCTTTACTGACGGTCCAGACCTCATCACAGGCAGAAACGTTCTTGACGATCAGGTTCACCGCTTCCTTCTGGAGGAATTTAGCCTTCACTGCCATCCTTATGTCATAATCAAACTTCGTGTGATAAGTGAATACTATGGGGGCGTGGGTTTCCGTCCTGATAAGCCTGGCCAGTACAGTTGAGGAAAATGGACAGTGGGTATGGATTATGTCAGGTCCGAAGCGACGGATATCCGCGATGGTCTTGTGATTGAGAGGGTTTCCTGCCCTGTACCCGTGGATCAGCGCAGTAGTGTCAATACTCTTGTAAGGATAAACCTTATAGGGAAACAGTTCATAATCCGCATCCGGGTAAGCGGGAGTCGCCACTACGGCCTCTGCCAGGCCTTCCTCCGTCATGACGGATGCGTAATTCTCAACAGTATTTGCCACACCGTCGATCACAGGGGGAAAAGAATCATTCAGCAGGCATACTTTCATCATAATAACCTCCGATCAGATATCATGGACATTTGTGTGCAAACAAAGAGATTCAATTATGTAAGCAATAGTTTTCTGTTCTGCAAACATCGGGTTTCAGTTCTTCAAACGTACTCATGCGTATTTTCCCAGCCTTAATATTTATACCATAAAACCCGGTGACATAACAATTCCATGCCTGTATGTTGTGAAGAAGGGGCTGCCACTTTTCCTTAATTTACTTATCCTGTCTGCTATAATCTTACTCTAACCCCGTAAAGGTACAAAAACACGGCAAAGCACAACAAAGCGCGAGAAATCCTGAAAAAGCCCTAAAAATAAGGGTTTATAAAAATTTTCAAAAAATTAGCACTCACCTCTTGACAGTGCTAACAGCAAGTGATATAACATAATCAGTTTCAGGAGAGAGAGGCACGGGAAACGGATCGAGGCTCTTTCCGGGGACGAGATGAAACAGGTAAACAGCATTTGAGCCGGGGTAAACCCGGACGAAAGATAAGAGGTAAAGGAGATGAGGACTATGTTGACACCCAGTATTTTTACAAACAGCTCACTTGAAAACATTTTTGATGATTTCTTCAACGGAGCGTACTATCCCGTGAGAAAGGGCGCAGCCACCATAAGCGCCATGAACACGGACATCAAGGAGACGGAGGACGGGTTTGAACTGGAGATGGATCTCCCCGGTTTCAAAAAAGAGGATATCAACGCGGAACTGGAAAAAGGTTATCTCACCATCAAAGCCTCCCATCAGGAGTCGAAGGATGAGCAGGACCAGAAGGGCAATTATATCAGGCGCGAGCGTTACAGCGGCAGTTACCAGAGAAGCTTCTATGTCGGCGACGACATGAAGCAGGAAGATATAAAAGCCGGGTTCAAGGACGGCGTCCTGAAGATATCGATCCCCAAGGTGGGCACAAAAGAGATACCTCAGAAGAGCCAGATCTCCATCGAAGGATGAGAGTTCTGCCGGAGAAACTCCGGGGAAATCTGAATTGACAGATAATATCTTGTGACATACCACCTCCAATGGATATCGGATCATCTGAAAGGTTGCGAAGATATTCAAAAAGGGTACGGCCGCAAAAATGCGGTCGTACCCTTTGTTTTTCCTCATACACTCCGGATACATTTATACGATCTGAAGTTTCATTTGGGCTTTCATTTGTACTTTTCCTGCAGTTTCCCGATCTCTTCCGAATCCCTTTCGCTGTCTAAAAGTTTGAACATCTCCTGCACTTTTTCGTCAGACAGTCCGTACCCCCGTTCAGAAGACCATTTCAAATAGACATCCATAAGGGAATAAGCTGCCCGTACCACCGGATGGTCTGCGTCCACCCGTCTCCCGGATCCCGTCTCCGCAGCCTTTGCAGCAGTGTTTTCTATTATCCTGAATTTTCCTCTGACCATATCTCCCAGCAGGCTGTACAGTTCTTCACTGCGATCCGCACCGGGGTATCCGATCCCTTTATATATGATCTGTGGAACAAAGCCCAGTGTAGCCGTGGTATACCAGTTTCCGTCAAACTTTCCGGAATCCTTTTCCTTGTCCGTGAGAGGGGTATTCCTCTTGTTAGTCAGGACCACCACCACCAGCTGTTCCTCCGGGTCTATGACAGTGAGTGTTCCGGTCCACCCCTGATGTCCCACGGCAGATGAGGAGGCTTCCTCACTGAAATACCAGGGTCTTCTGCCGTCGCCTTCACGATACCAGCCAACGCCCCAGTTGGCATCGGTATCGGTCTGAGGAGCGCAGAAAGCATCCACAACATCCTTTGAAAAGAACCTCTTTTCACCGTAACCTCCCGTGAGCATAACAGAGGCAAGCCTTGCCAGATCCGATGCGTTTGAGAACATGCCCGCATGGCCGGAAACGCCCCCCATGCTGTAATACGCAGATTCATCGTGAACCTCCCCCTGTATGGTGTCGGTTCTGATCCCCTTAAAATCCACGGTTCCATCCCTGGTGTTGCCGTTCAATTCCGTAGCTGCGCAGTCAGACACAGAAAACCCGTTTTCCAAAGGGTTGTAACATATCCTTTCAAGCCCCATTGGATCCCAGAATGTTTCCTTGAGGAACTGATCCAGTCTCTTTCCCGTCACCTTTTCTATGCAGAAGCACAAAAGCATATAGTCCACATCGGAATACTCTATCTTTGTCCCGGGTTCCCGCTTAAGTGGTGTCTTGCAGATCATGGACAGTGTCTTTTCCCTAGTCTCCGGACTGCCGTCCGCTCCCGCATACAGGATATTGTCCTTATCAGTCAGATATGTGCCGTTTTCGTGATCATATTTGTCTCTGAGATACCCCGGGGTAACCGGAAATCCTGCCCGGTGGCACATGACATCCCTTATGGTCAGTTCCTTTTTCCATTTTTTATTTGTCTCCAGGTCCACAGGATCGAAACCCGCATAGTGTATTTCAATGGTGTCCTGATAGAAACTCTCCCCCAGGATATCGGAGATCCTGGTGTCCATTTGAAGTTGCTCCCCGGCCACCAGGTACTGTATCCCGTAGGCCACGGAATACATCTTCGTATTGGAAGCCAGATCAAACAGCGTATCCACAGTCACCGGGTCCCCATCCTCAAGACGTGTCCCGTCCTTCGCATAAGAATTAAGTTTCCCCCACGCATTTTCATACACAAGGCTCCCATCCTTTACCACAGCTATCTGCGCAGCGGTAAAGCCATACTCGATATCAGATGAAACGATATCTTCTATGAGCCTCAGACACTCCTGATCTACAAAAACCTCGCCCTCCCCGGGAGTCCTGATCACAGGATAGGGTATGTTCACCTTCACAGTGGCAGAAGACGGGCTCAGCCCCGATATCTGCAGGGAGTTGATGCCGCTCACCGCCACCCCCGGAAATGAAACCTCATAACTTTTCCCGGGTTCCATCCCATCGGTTTGGATCTTCACATCATTTATAAACATATCAAAGGAATTAATGTCGGAAGAAGGGGTGACATATACACTTCCCTGTCCCGGATATGCGGTAAAAGCCCCGGTGGAATTCATCACCAGAGTGTCATCCGTATAGCCCGCGTGATCCGGAAAAGAGTATTCCTTCTGCCATTCCATCTCCGGAAGAACAGTTTCGCTAACCGAGATCTCCCCCATGTCTCTCTCCTCCCCGTTTCCCGAAGATACGCTTTTTCTCCCATCATCTGCGGGTGTTTCTATATCCTCCACAACCGGCCCTCCGGGGCTTTCAGCTCCGCCTGCGCACCCTGCCATGCCCGATGCAAATAAAGACATGCAAAGTCCGACAGCCACTGCCCTGGCCATTGTTCCTGCGGACGCATATTCATGGTTTAAGATCTTCTTCATACTGTTTCTCCTCTTCCGGGGACAAAGCCTTTTCTTTTACGGCTTTTTCCCTGGCCTTTTCTATTGATTCGCCAAAGCCTGTCAGGGCGGCAAAGGGGGCGAACTGAGCGGCCCTCTTGTGCATCGGCATATGAGGATGCCTGTCAGACACATGGTGCGGCATTGATATTATATCTTCATATCCGTCCTCAGTATTCAAGCCTTATGTCCCCCTATCTGGTTATGGCGCTGCATGGCGGTTGCCCCCTCTTCCAGATCGCTGCCTCTCAGGATCGCGTTTTTGCCATATTTTTGTTTCACGCTTATCACCGCTTCCTGTATCCTGCGCTCTTTTTTAAGCATCTCCCTCTCCCTGTCCTCTTTCTCTTTTAAAGCCACGTAATCCGTGAAAAGATCCATCTGAACATAGTTTTGTTCCTCCGGTATCTTATCTTCCGGGATGACATGTTCCGCAGACACATTGACCCGCCTGATCAACAGTTCAGGGTAAGTGGTCTCGTCAAATATCTTAAGAAGAGCGTCCGTTATAAGCATACCTGAAGATGTATATCTGTCAAGTTTCCTGCTGCCCCCCGTGTGTTTCGGATGAGGTCTGCCATACCAGTCCCGGTTCACGGGTCCCTTATATCTCTTCCTGATCTCCGGATCTGAAAGATTAGATATATCATAGCCTATCATAAGCCCCACCCTGTCCGTCACCAGACTCTTGGAGACCATATCCAGCACCATCTCTTCCGCCATCTCCCTCACGATAAGGCGGGCTTTTTCCATGGTATAAGGCTCCATCAGCACCTGCCCCTGACTTAAACTGTTGTTCTCCGGAGTGTAGTTTTTCGCAGCGTCTATGGTACAGGGTTCCCACCCCCATGCGTGATCTATCAGAAGCTCCGCATTCACACCAAAGAGCCGGTAGAGCAGTTCTTCGTTGTGATAATCATCCGGCTGTCCCACAGAGCATCTGGCCACATCCCCCATGGTATACATGCCGTGGGATTCCAGTCTGGACGCATAACCGGGTCCCACCCTCCAGAAATCCGTGAGAGGCCTGTGCCCCCAAAGGAGCCTCCTGTATGCCATCTCGTCTATCTCAGCTATCCTCACGCCGTTCTCATCAGGTTCCATATGTTTGGCAACTATATCCATGGCCACCTTTGCCAGGTACATATTTGTCCCCACTCCTGCGGTTGCGGTGATCCCTGTTTCAGAGAGCACATCGTGAATCATGCGCATGGCCAGTTCCACAGGTTTCATTTTATAGGTTTCCAGATAGGCTGTGACATCCATAAACACTTCGTCAATGGAGTAGACCAGGATATCCTCCGGCGCCACATACCTGAGATAAATCCTGTATATCGCAGTACTGACATTTATATAATGGGCCATCTGGGGCGGGGCGGCCACATAGGACAGCCGAAGGGAAGGATCCCTCCTGACCTCCGTATCATCGGCGGATTCCCCGGTCAGCTTGCGCCCGGGAGCTTTGGCAGTTCTCTCCGCATTTATCTCCCTGACCCTCTGCACAACCTCAAAAAGTCTTGCTCTCCCGGATATCCCGTAGGCTTTGAGGGACGGAGAGACGGCGAGGCAGATGGTCTTTTCAGTCCTGGTGGTGTCTGCGACCACGAGATTGGCAGTGAGAGGGTCAAGCCCCCTCTCCACACACTCAACCGAGGCATAAAAAGACTTTAAGTCTATACATACATAAGATTTTTGCCTGTTCTCGAACATATGTTTTTATTATAGCTCATATTTCTGATATGTCAATGCCACCCTCTGCTAAATAACCACTCTCTGCCAAATTACCGCTCTCTTCTGAATAGCCGCTCTCTTCTGAATAGCCACTCTCTTCTGAATAACCGCTCTCTTCTGAATAGCCACTCTCTTCTGAATAACCGCTCTCTTCTGAATAACCACTCTCTTCTGAATAGCTTCTTTGTTGAACAGGATCATCCTTTGTTGAATAAAGCTGCCCTCCGAAGTATAATCCGACTCATGGACCAAAAAAACGCCGAAAACAATACAAAGCATGAAGAGATCAAAAAACTCACTCCCTCGGAAATAAGAGCCCTTGCGGAGGAAGCCTTAAACGATATACCGCCAAGGGTCAGCAGATGGGCAGATATCATGGGGCTCACCTACGGCCGCATCACCATAAGGAATCAGAAAACCCGCTGGGCCAGCTGTTCATCAAAGGGAAATCTCAATTTCAACTGCCTTATGATGCTGATGCCGGAAAACATAAAAGACTACCTGGTAGTCCACGAACTCTGCCATCGGAGAGAGATGAACCATTCAAAACGCTTCTGGGCAACGGTGGAGGAATACATTCCCGATTACAGGGACTGTGAAAAGTGGCTCAAAAAAAACGGGGAAAGCCTCATGCGCAGGATGTGGTGAAACTTTATTTCCCGTCAGAGCCGCTGAAATACTGTCCTGCGAAACTGTCTGCAACCTCCAGAACTTCTTCTTTTGCATTGAGAAAAGCATCTGCCACAAGGGGATCGAAGTGTGTCCCCGAATCCTTTTTTATTATCCCAAGGGCATCATCATAGGAAAAGGCGTCCTTGTAACATCTTTTTGACACCAGAGCGTCAAACACATCCGCCACCGCCATGATCCTGGCAGAAAGAGGTATATCCTCCCCGGACAGCCCCTCGGGGTAACCTGAGCCGTTCCATTTCTCATGGTGATAGCCTGCCAGGTTCTTGGCTTCATTCAGATAATCCGCATCCGGTAGAGTCGCTATGGCCTGTTCTATGACCTTTTTGCCCTGTGGCGCATGGGTCTTCATTATCTCAAACTCTTTTTCAGTAAGCTTGCCGGGCTTGTTCAGTATGGCGTCGGGTATACATATCTTGCCTATATCGTGCAGGGGGGCGGAATTCACACAGTCCTTTATAAATTTATCCGTGATCTGCCCCTTGTAATAACCCATCTCCCTCATCTTTCTGGCAGTTATGCCCACATATGCCGCGGTCTTTCTCACATGGCTGCCTGTGGCCTCATCCCTGTTTTCCACCATATCCGCCAGCACCATGACCAGACCGCTTTGGAGGGCGTCCAGTTTCTCTGTCTTTTGCTTATTTTCCTCAAAGAACCTGGCGCTTTCCTCTGTGGTGTCCATAAGAGCCCTGTACAGGACTTCCACTTCATCTCCGGTGCATATGTCCAGTGCCGCCAGTTTCTTTATATTGGCCTTTCTGGCATATTCATCGTCATACTCAAACTGCTCTGTCACACCGGACATGGAATTTATAGGCAGGATCAGGTGGTATTTTGCAAGCCACACGCCCAGGGCCAGGATCAGGATCAGAAATCCCGAAAAGATACTCAACAATTTAAATACGAACTCTCCCTGATATGCCGTGAGATCGTTCATTGAAATATCGGCGGCAGCGTAACACACGCATTCACCTCCGGAATCGTACACCGGTTCATAAGCTGTGAGAAGCCATCCATAGGTTTCGTCGGATATGATGGGCTCGATGGGCTTTCCGCTGAGGAGGCCGGAAACATAGGGCATGAAAGCTGTGTCGAAAGGTATGACCGTGCCCAGGGGAGAACCCTCCACTTCCTCCGTATCCAGATCGAATACCACATGACAGCCGTCTGATACGATCTTGTACACATAGATATATTCCACATCCGCAGAGTTATCCCTTATGCTTGTGAGAAGTCTTTCAGTCTCCGCATAGCTTTCATACTGGTCTCCATTGTTCAGATACATCTCCACGCTGTCACCATCCACCACGGAGGCCGCCATCTTTGCAATACCTTTGGCCAGGATCTCGTGCTGCTGGATGGAATAATTTCTGAAGAGGATCAGGGATATGGCGGTGCAGATCAGGGCCAGAGCCATTGAAAAGGATATAAGTACGGTCACTATCTTTGTGTTCAGAGAGAACCTGTGGGTCTTTACTTCTTCCAGTTCCTTTTCGGCATTTCCATACACCGGTTCCTGCATCCATCCCGTAAGTTCAAACCGGGACCTGCTCCTCTCCGGTATCAGACAGAGAACGGCTGACACAAAGACCATGGTCAGTATCTTGTCCACAAAGTCAAACAGCACATTCAGGGGAAGCCAGATATAATTGCCGTAGATCCCCCGGTCCATCAGATATTCCCTGACCATATTGCTGTAATTTTCAGACCCAAGGCTCTGCAGATGCATGCTCATAAGCCCGCCGGGACCTCCGCTCACCAGGGTGAGCACAAGGACATACATAATGAAATGCTTAAAACCGTCAAGTTTGAGTCTTCTGGACATCCATGTGGAAAGCAGCGCTATCAGCACATTGACAGCAGCATAATATACAGCAGCCGGCTCCAGGAAAAACTCCATGAGATTTGTGCAAAGAGCAACCGCTATACCCGGCACATAACCTCCCAAAATGGATACGAGCACTGTCCCCGCTGTGTCCAGTCTCACCGGCGCACCGCCGGATATTGCAGCGATCCTGCCTCCGATATTGAGTCCCACGCCTATGACGCAAGCCAGTATCGGGATCAGCAGCTGCATCCTCCCCTCAGAACTCCGGACAGAACTTACAGGCCCATCGGAAACTATGCTCCCACTGTTTCTTTTTGTTTCATCCGTCTCTGTATTCTTTTTCTTTCCAAAGAAATATTTCTTTTCCACTGTCATCCCCTGTTTGATCAATCCATCTGTTCACTGTCGGTTATGGCCTGCTCTATCTTTTCCAGCAGCATGTCCTGCACAACAGGTTTCAAAAGATATCCCGCAGGCTGCAGTTTCAGTACGGCTTCGATATGTTCACGGTCATTTACTCCTGTGAGGAATATGACAGGTATATCACACATTTCCTCGTCTGCCTTTATCATCTCAAGGGTTTGCCTGCCGTCGCATACAGGCATTTCATAATCCAAAAGTATCAGATCAGGTCTCTCCTTCCCAATGGATGTCATGGCCTTCATCCCGGAATTCGCAAGGCTCACTTTGTAATGATCCTCCAGGATGCTCTTCAGATTTCTGAGGGTAAGGGGATTGTCATCCACCACCAGGATATGCCTTCTGCTGTCATATACTGTCTCCTGCGCAGCTTTCCCATTCGGCACCGGTATATCCAGGAGCCTGCAGGCTGCGGACAGTACATCCGCATTGTCCAGAGGTCTCAGCAGGTTTTCAAAGTCATCCCTCATAAAAAGTGTGGAAAACTCATCACATTCCCTTTGAGTCCCTATGGTCAGCACCGGAGTATCCTTATATTCACTGCAGAGTACATTGAAAACCCCGGCGTCCAGGTCATATACACCTATCAGAAGAATGATCACA
>JAILIO010000055.1 GCA_024695225.1 Lachnospiraceae bacterium | reverse complement strand
TGCTAACCTCCGATAGAATTCATGCAACGGACTTCCCGGTCATTTACATTGTCCAGGAAACCGTGGCGTTCAGGCTTATTATAGATTGCGTTTTGTATTGCAGTCCTGATCTCATCATCATCTGTGTCGTTTCTGAGCAGGGCCCTTAGATCGAGTCCCTTTGAGTGGTTCAGGCACAGTTTCAGCCTTCCGTCTGCGGTGAGCCTCACTCTGTTGCAGGTTTTGCAGAATTCATCGCTGACAGCGCTGATGAAACCGACAGAACCTTTAAAACCGGGATATTTCAGGTATTTTGCAGGCCCGTGACCGTGGCTTTCGGGGTCGGGCACAGGTTCCCCGAATTCCTCGGCCAGCATACGCCTGATCTCATCGCTGTCGGTGCCTTCCATGCTGACTGCGCTTCCTATGGGCATCAGTTCTATAAAGCGGACGCATAAGGGAGCGTCCTTTGCAAGCCGGACCAGGTCTGTGAACCTGTTTTCATTATATCCCCTTATGAGCACTGCATTTACTTTGACGTTTAAGCCTTCCCTGAGGGCCTGATCCAGCGTGGTCAGGACTTTATTTACATCACCGCCCCGGGTGAGTCCGGAGTATTCCTCCGGGTCAAGTGTGTTGATGCTCAGGTTCAGGGCCTTTATGCCCGCTTCCTTTGCCTCGTGAACCCTGTCACAGAGAGCGATGCCATTGCTGGTCATGGAGATGCTCTCGACCCCGGGAATCTCATTCAACTGAGAGATCAGATCGAGACATCCCTTGCGGGACATGGGCTCTCCCCCTGTGATCCTCAGATACCTGATCCCAAGTCCTGTCATGATCCGTACAGTGCGGCTGATCTCTTCAGATGTGAGAATATCATGGCGGGGCATGAGGGGAACGCTGTCTTCCGGCATGCAGTAAACACAGCGGAGATTGCAGCGGTCCGTGACCGATATTCTGAGATATTCGATTTTTCTTCCGAATCTGTCGATCATTGTCTGTTTCCCGCAGGCTTTGGTAGGATCAATATTTTCCTTTACTTGGCATCCCGTTTGGAGACCGCGCCCTTCACAACCTCAGTTTTCTTGTGGGCGCTGCTCTTTTCGTGTCATTTATTTTCGTGTCATTTTTCTCATGACATTATAGCATCAGTCTCAGGAAAGAATTGTAGCAGGTCATACACGAATTTGCTATCGGATAAATGAAAATAACGACCAGACGCAATCGCTGACGGGATCGGGCAGCCTGCACATCATACATGGGACTTGGCTTATATGCCGACCGGATGATAAAACTCATACCCGGGAGGGCACATCCGGGGGGAAGTCCAAAGGGATTGAATATAAACCACAAATAAGCTAAAATGTAAACGATATTGTGGTCTTACAGGTGTGAAGTCCGATATAACGGGCTGTTTTGCCCCACATAAATCATAAACCACCCGGGCAGCCGAAATACAAGGTTGGATAAACTATCAAGCCGCCGGAACGCACGGAGATACAAACCGCCGGGCAGCAAGGATGTACGGAGATACAAACCGCCGGGCAGCACGGATGCACGGAGATACAAACCGCCGGGCAGCCAAGCGCACCTGAGTAAATGGTCACATCTGAAAAATGCAGCGCCTCGTAAAACGAGATACATCGGGGGAACGATTATGGACAAAAAAATGAGCGCGAGTGAGATCGTCAGGAATTTTGATGAGGCGATCAGAAATGACGACATTTATGCGGTATACCAGCCGCAGTTCAATCATTCCACAGGGCGGATGATGGGGGCGGAGGCTTTGATCCGCTGGAGACACCCCTCCTATGGCACCCAATACCCCTCGGATTTTATTCCTGTTTTAGAAGAAAATGATCTGATCATCGACGCCGATCTGCATATATTTGATCTGGTATGTCGTTTTCAGAAGAATTGTATAGACAACAATCTCCCGGTCATCCCTATCTCAGTCAATATGTCCAGACATGACATTTTCAACAAGAATTATGTGGATGAGATCGAGCGGATCAGGACCCGCTACGGTATTCCCGTGAAGTATCTCAGGGTTGAGATAACGGAGACTTCTGCCATCGGCGGCACGGAACTTGTGACTTCCGTTATGAACAAGCTTCATGAGTATGGTTATCTCGTGGAAATGGACGATTTCGGATGTGGTTATTCTTCGCTGAACATCCTCAAAGATCTGCCTGTAGATATCATAAAACTGGATATGAAATTCCTCAGCGGCGATGTGGGTGGCCGCGGGGGCATTATCATAGGTTCCATTGTCCAGATGGCCAAATGGCTGAATACCCCTGTGATCGCAGAGGGCGTGGAAACCCGCGAGCAGGCGGATTTTATGAAGAGCATCGGGTGTAATTACATCCAGGGTTATTATTATTCAAAACCTGTGCCGGAAAAAGAATTTCTGGAAATGAGCAGGCAGATAGAGCACGAGAAGATGACCCGGGCGCTCAGCCTGATCGAGAACATAAACGCCGGCAAATTCTGGGATCCGGAATCTCTGGAGACCTTGATATTCAGCAATTTTGTGGGCGGCGCCGCCATCTTCACCTACAAGAAAGGTGATATCAATATTCTCCGTGTAAATGAAAAATACCTCGAAGAAGTGGGTATGAACCAGTCAGAGCAGGATATCATCCATTCAAATATCTGGGATACCTTCGAAGATGAAAGCAAGGCTATCTACGAAGACACCATAAAGCGCGCCATCTCCACCGGGGATGAGGAGCGCTGCGAGACCTGGCGCACATTTGTAACGGATTGCTGCGGCGAGGACAAGATCTGCATCCGGAGTTATATGAGAGTTATCGGAAAGGCCGCCGACCAGTATCTGATCTATTGTATGGTCCACAACATAACTGCGGAAAGAAAGAATTTCGCGGCCCTTTACGACAGTGAACGCCGCTTCCGTTTCGCCAGCGAACAGGCCAATATGTACGCCTGGGAGTATATGATCGACACAAAGGAAATGCGCCCCTGCTTCAGGTGTATGAGAGACCTGGGACTGCCGCCCCTTGTGAAGAATTATCCCGAGCCCGCCATCGAAGCGGGTATATTCCCCTCGGACTATGCGGATATGTACCGGGACTGGCACAGGCAGCTTGAACAGGGCGTGAAGGAACTGGAGGCTATCATTCCCCTCACCGTCAGCCGCACGCCTTTCCATGTCAGGTACACCACGGAATTTGACGAGAACGGGAAACCCTTCAAAGCGTACGGCTCCGCAACGCTGGTGGTCGAGGATGATTGAAACCCTGCCGTGCAGGTGAAAAAGAAGATCAAGAAACTGTTGCGCCGGTGATCAAGGATGATCAAAACACGGCTGAGTTCGTAATCAAGGATGATCAAAACTTTCGGGTAGAGAAATGCTCTCAACTTTTACAGTTGGGAGCATTGTTTTTCGCCCAAAAAGTCTTGTAATGCATAAGAAGGGCGAAAAAAGAGAGGTGTAGGGCGAAGGAGACAGAAGAGAAATCGCCCCAAAGAGCCGGAGACGCATACGGAGGGAGAAATTGCAGAGAGATTTCGCCCAAAAAGTCTTGTAACGCACAAGAAGGGCGAAAAAAGAGAGGTGTAGGGCGAAGGTGATTACATCTGTGGTGCTACGGGATCATTTGGGATTGGTGCACTCGGAACCCTCCAGCACATTTTTGAAATGCTGCTGCTGGAGGGCATCATTTGCGGCAGTGCGTATGATTATCTTCTCCAGCAGTTTCTCGATCTCAGAGCCTTCGGAATAGTCGGCGGCTGCAAAGTATCTGATACGGTTCTCATTTATCATCTTGAGGACCTTTGATTTGTCTTCTGTTTCCGGATCGTACACCCCAATTGAGTGACCGCCGTAGGAATTGACCAGTTTCATGCAGGGGATATCCGTGGCGCTGTCGCCGATATAGACCATGTTGTAGAAGGGGACCCTGAGTTCATCGGGGCGGAAAAACGCATTCACATCCGGGTCATTGGGATCCAGCACCCCCTTCTGTATGCGGAACAGGAACTGGGTCTTATTTGTAAAGTTCACAACCTGAGCGGGCCAAAAGGCCACACCCCTGTCATCAAAGCAGAATGAGCTTGCGTATACTTTCTTGAAAGCGCCGGCTTTTGCGGGAGCGGTGGCATCTATCATCTCTTTGAGACCGGAGGATATGATGTAATGCTCCACGATCACATTGTGGTCTTCGCCCATCTTTCTGATGCGGTCGAACCAGGTGTCAACTCCCTTGTACAGCTTGACTTTGGAGCCGTACTCTTCCAGAGTCTTTTTGTTGAAGATCATCCGGCCGTAGGCGGTCTCTTTCATCTTGAGCATATAGGCCAGATTGTCATCCATATTGTGTTTTTCGCTGAGCTCATTTGTCTCTTTCCAGAACTCGCTTATGTTTTCGCCGTAGGCATCCTGAATGAATCCCTGGGCCTGCATATCGTCCGGGGAAAGGGTTCTGTCAAAATCATAGCAGATGGCCAGTACAGGCTTGTCTTCTTTCTTTTCCCGTATGTATTTGTCGCTCTTACCGATCATATTGCCGCCCTCCGATCGCCGGCCCGCACATTGCCTGAAACTCATGCGCTGCATCATCTGCAGGCGCTTATTTACGCACTATTATGATACATTTTCTTTGCAAAAGAGGCAAACTGAAAACCGCCGGCGGTAATTTTGCATTAACGGTTTATTTCGTGCTAAGCAGTGCTATAATACCCAGAGGATTGGAATTCTTTACAAAGGAGC
>JAILIO010000098.1 GCA_024695225.1 Lachnospiraceae bacterium | reverse complement strand
AAAAATAAAAAGGTTGAATGGAGCGTAACAGATATAACCGGAAAAACGGGAGCGACCATCAGTTCCGGTGGTAAAGTCAAGGTACCTTCAAATACATCTGTTGACACAAGTTTTCGGATCACTGCAAAAGCCCTGGACGGAAGCGGAGTAACTGCCACAAAGGATGTTTATGTCAAGGCTGTGACAAAAACTCTTTCTGTCAATTTAACTGACGCCGATTTCGACACAAAGAATTCCGATTCTCAGGCCGGGATAAAAAAGATCAGTTTTAATCCCAAGAACAAAATGCTTAAAAACATTGTGCTTTCTTCAGCTGACATATCGTCTAACTCATTTTATGATGATCAGACGGTTCTGACAGCTGAAACAGATAATGCGATCCCTGTTGAATGGAAGACATCGAATTCAAAGATCGTTAAAGTAAACGGGAAAGAAAAAGATTACAATTCCAAAGTCACTCTCACCGGACTAAAATCCGGAAAAGCAGTGATAACCTGCAAGACAAATGACGGTTCAGAGAAATCCGTAAAGATAAATGTTACTGTCATAAACCCTGTATCTTTTGTTTCGTTAAACATGGATCAGAGTAAGCAGGTCTATGCTATAGCAAAGGGCTACAGCATGAAGAATCCCGTTGTATTAGGTGAGGGATACGGAAAGCCCGGGATCAGAAAAGTCAAATGGGACTACAGTATATATCTTTATAACAGAGTAATAGACAGCAGTTCAGGTGATACCTGGAATAAAACATACAGTGCAGAGCTGACTCAGGAGATAAAGAAAAGCAATCTTGTATCCTTAAGTGATTCGGGGCTACTCAAAGTCAGTAAAGATTGGAAAGATGGAATATACAGAATTTCGAATATTTCTGGTGATGGGAAAGGCAATAATCATGCAGAGATAAATAATGCATATGTTATAAGGGTCACGGCTACCGCCACAGACGGAACGGGTTTCAGCGGTTACAAGGACTATGTTGTCACACCGCCCATAAAGTCGGTGGAATGTGCGGTGATGGATAAAGGCACAAAGGTCGTTCTTTCGGGAAAAACGATGGACTTTTTTGTGGCGCCAAAAGATGAGGATGGTAACCAGCTCTTTATGGGGGCTTATAATCTTGAAATAATCAATACAAATCCCAAATGCGGAGGAGTTGCAAAAACCTCAATAGGCTTCTTCGGCGGATTCTCGATGTATGTTCCCACGTGTGATGTATACAAAAGGGTTTCGAATGGAACGGTTGGCTATTATTATCATGTGGGTTACAATTATGTAAAGATAAATTTCAACGACGGCTCCGGGAAGAGCGTCAGATACAGGATCATGAGAAAGGTGCAGTGATCGCGGTTAATAAGTTGGAAACGCAGGAGGCAGAGAAGGTCAGACTCTTAAGGATGCTGTGTTTTGATCCGTCATATGGTATATGGAGGTGAATAAAATGAACAATAGGATAATGATATCTCTTCTGACCGCAGCGGTTGTTTTTGCCCAATCGCCGCTTTCATTTGTCCAGGCAGCAGATGATACTTCCGTCTCCTTAAAACCGGAGTATTCTCTGAGTGGCAACATCCTTCCTGCCGGGATTCCCGGACTTCCGGATGATTATGATCTTCCTGAAAGGGAGATGGATGAAAAGGTTCAGATGATGGAGCATGATGTATTGCAGGATCTGGGTTCCATGACTGCTGATGAGGATTACCGGGACGGACTTGTATATACATATGCTGAAACCGAGGAAGAGGCAACGGCCTATGCGGAAGCTTTTAACGGGACCATTAAAGTATATTCCGAAAAGATAGTCACCATTGAACTTCCATCCGATGTATCTGTGCTGCAGGCGGTTTCCGCATCTTTCGATCCCACCTGCACGAAACTTCCCTGTGTGAGCCCTGTATATAAAATATATCTTGATCCCCGGGAAAAGGATGGATCTCTTTCCTCCGTCTCGGATGGGTCCGGAGATTCCCTCTTTTCTGTGGGAGGACCTTCAGGTACTTCAGGTCTTTCATATGAAGATCATATTTTAAATGACTATGTGAATGACCCTTATCTGCTTCATCCGGAGGAACTTTACAATGATAACAACAGGCAATATCAGTGGCACCATGATATGGTGAATACATGGGAAGCCTGGACATACGGCTATGGCGATCCCGCTATAAAAGTCGGGGTCATTGATACCGGGGTTTTTGCTGATCACGAGGATTTAAAAGGTAATGTCAAGGCCCAGTATGACTATTGTACCTATGATGACAGTGACGAAAATTATGTAACCGATAACCACGGAACTCATGTGGCGGGAATAATAGGTGCATCGGTAAACAACGGGAAAGGCGGCTCCGGGATCGCTCCAGGTGTGTCGATATACAGTTACAATGTATTTGTATATGACGGCGGCGCAAATTCGGATGACCAGGCAAGAGCAGTAAGAGACTGCGCGGATAAAGGTATGGATGTTGTAAATATGTCCCTGGGAGGAATTGGCCTTGATCCTGATATGCTTGCTGCTGTAACTTATGCCTGGGAGAAAGGCGTCACGATCTTTGCAGCCATGGGGAATGATTCTACTTCCATGAGAAAATATCCTGCATGCTATGATCATGTTGTGTCCGTATCTAACCTGGCAAGGGATGGCCAGAGATCCATTTCCTCTACCTACGGGTCCTGGTGCGACCTTGCTGCCCCGGGTACCGATATCATATCCACCGTCTGTGTTATGAATGGTTCCACAGTTACAAATAAGACAAATGCTTATGAGAGTTTTACCGGTACATCCATGTCCACGCCTGTGGCAACGGGAGTTGCAGCCCTTTATATGAGCAGATATGGAAACCCGGGACCTGACCAAATGGAAAAACTTATGAAGAAGTACTCGCAGAAATGCAGTGCAAAAGGGTGCGGCGCTTTGATAGATGCAGGAAAACTCATGGCTTCCGGCAGTGTGCCTGTACCCGGTATGCGCTTATATACAAAAACCGCATCCTATGATGTTGACAGATCAGGATCCTTATATGAGGACATAACAGAGTTTACCTTAAGTGATCCTTTAAGTTCAACCGGTCCTTTGTCCAGATCTCTTGTATACACACTGGATGGGAAGAATCCCACATCAGACAGCCATATATCTTATACCGGAACAGTTGATCTTTTAAACCTGGGTCTTGCAGGCGGTTCCGTGGTCACCCTTAAAGCTGCTGTTTTAGATGAAACCGGAAAGATCGGAAAAATATTATCCGTTAAACTAAAACTTCCTGCAGACAGTGTCACTGAAGCTGCAAACAAAGCGGAGAATGTCGGTATCGTTGTCAACGATGATACGGAAAAAAAGCCCATTACCAAATATACCATGTCATACAGTGGTAGTGGTACTACAGACCGTAAGTCTTTTACCGCTGTGATCACTGACAGTTTGGGAAATGAACTTGCGCTGGATCAGGTGAAACATAAATGGATCACTTCAGACCCTTCGGTTGTTTTCCTTTCGGAAAAAGATTCCGGTGTGGTGTATCTTTATCCCGGAAAAAAAGGCAAAGCGAAGATATCCCTGAAGCTTCTGGATGGTTCCGGGAAAACTGCAGTCTGTAATGTTACTGTAGAGCAAAGTGTGACAGGGATCTCCATTTCCGGACAGGATTCCATCGCTCCCGGAAAGAGCGCATCTTTCAAGGCTTCTGTGTATCCGACTGACGCAAAAAATAAAAAGGTTGAGTGGGC